>DASXMK010000032.1:0-3059 GCA_036495705.1 Caulobacteraceae bacterium
CTCGCCGCGGAAGTCCCTCCCGGCAGCGACGGGTTGCTCTGGGCTCCCTATCTCTTTGGCGAACGGACGCCACATCTCGACCCTAACGCGCGAGCCGCCTCGGCCAAGGCGCCCGCCAGCGCCAGGAGCGCCATCGCGCCCGTGACCGCACCGATCCGTAGCGTCTTGCCGATGCTCATGTCGCCACCTCCTCAGACCTCCGTGGATCGCTCGCGTCCGGCCCGAAGTTGATGAGCGGCGGACGACCGATAACCGTTGATTGCACGACTTATAGGTTTACTTCGCTCGGTGGAAACGAGGGCTGGCGGCGCAGCCGCCTGTCGACAGCCCCTCGGCAAGGCGCGTCGTTCGGATCCAATCAGCGCGACGCCACGGGAGGAGCCAATGGCGAAACGGACGATCGACCGCCGGAGCCTCTTGCTCGGAGGCGCGACGGCCGGGGCGGCCGGCGCGTCCATCGCCGCCATCCACGACGGCGAGCTGGGCGGACCCTCGCAGAGCTTTCGCGGCGCAGTCCCTTGGGAAGAGGGCGCGGCCGACGCTCCGCCCGGCGCGCAAGGCCAGGCCTTCAAGTTCTTCACGCCGGCCGAACGGGCGTTCATCGAAGCGGCGGTGGACCGGCTGATCCCGCCCGACCCGGTCGGACCGGGCGGGGTGGAAGCGAACATCCCCTTCTTCCTGGACCGTCAGCTGGCGGGACTTTTCGGCCGCGGCGATCACTACTACCTGGGCGGCCCCTGGAAGAAGGGCGCCCCCGAGCAGGGCTATCAGATGCGCTTCTCGCCTGCGCAGCTCTACCGCGCCGCCATCGCGGCGATCGATCAATACGTGGGCGCCAACTTCAAAGGCGCCGTCTTCGCCAAGCTCGCCGACGCCGACAAGGACGAGGTGCTCAAAGGGCTAGAGGCCGGAACCGTTCAGCTCGGCGGCGGCGTCGACGCCAAGACGTTCTTCGCGATGCTGCTGCAGAACACCAAGGAGGGGTACTTCTCCGACCCGATCTATGGCGGCAACAAGGACATGGCCGCCTGGAAGATGATCGGCTTCCCCGGCGCCCACTACGACTACAGCGAGTGGGTCTCCCGGCATGGCGAGCGCGTCCCCTACCCGCCGGTCGGCTTCAAGGGCCGGCCCGGCTGGACCGGAGCCTGAGCATGGCCGTCACCCTCAAGCCCGTCGACGCGGTGATGGTCGGCTTCGGCTGGACCAGTGCGATCATGGGCCAGCAGCTGGCCGACGAGGGCCTGCAGATCGTGGCGCTGGAGCGCGGGCCTTGGCGCGACACGGCCACCGATTTCGCCACCGGCTTCGCCCAGGACGAGCTGCGCTACATGTGGCGCCATCACCTTTTCCAGAATGTCGCCGACGACACGCTGACCATCCGCAACCGGCTGGACCAGGAAGCGCTGCCGATGCGCCACCTGGGCTCGTTCCTGCTCGGCACCGGCGTCGGGTCTGGCGGCGTGCACTGGAACGGTCAGATCTGGCGGTTCCTGCCGACCGATTTCAAGACCAAGTCCCACAATCAGGAGCGCTACGGCGCCCAGGCGGTCACCGACTACGACCTGACCGTCCAGGATTGGGGAATCACCTACGAGGAGCTCGAGCCGCACTACGACGCGTTCGACAAGTTGTGCGGCACGAGCGGCAGGGCCGGCAACCTGAACGGACAGATCCAGCCGGGCGGCAACCCCTTCGAGGGGCCGCGCTCAAGCGAATATCCCACCCCGCCGATGGCCCAGACCTACGGCCCCACCCTGTTCGGCAACGCGGCTGCGTCGCTCGGACGGCACCCGTTTCCCCACCCGACCGGCAACCTCTCGCAGGCCTACGTAAACCCGCTCGGCGCGCAGCTCGGCAAGTGCACCTATTGCGGATTCTGCGAGAAATTTGGGTGCGGCAACTACTCGAAGGCCAGTCCTCAGACGACCGTGCTGCCCTACCTGATGGCCAAGCCCAACTTCGAGCTTCGCACCGAGTGCGAGGTGTTGCGGGTCGAGCTTACGCCTGACCGCAAGCGCGCGACGGGGGTGACCTACGTCAACAGCGCCGGCGAGGAGTTCTTCCAGCCCGCCGAGATCGTGTTCCTGGGCGCCTACGTCCTGCAGAACGTCCGGCTGCTGCTGCTGTCCGGCATCGGCAAGCCCTACGATCCCAAGACCGGCGACGGCGTGGTGGGCAAGAACTACGCCTACCAGACCATGTCGTCGGTAAACGTCTTCTTCGACGACAAGATCCTCAATCCGTTCATCGGCGCTGGCGCTCTGGCCACCGTGATCGACGACTTCAACGGCGACAACTTCGACCACACGGGTCTGGGTTTCATCGGCGGCGCCTACATCGCCGGCATGATCACTGGCGGGCGTCCGATCGAGATGATCTATACGCCCCAGGGCGTGCCGGCCTGGGGCCTGGAGTGGAAACACGCCGCGGCGAAGAACTACCTGAAGTCGTTCTCGCTCAGCATCCACGGCTCGAACATGTCGTGCCGGTCCAACTATCTCGATCTCGACCCGACCTACCGCGACATCCATGGCCGGCCGATGCTGCGAATGACGTTCGACTTCAACGGCAACGACCACAAGATGTCCGACTACCTGACGGATCGAGCCGCCGAGGTGGCCCGGGCGATGAACCCGCGCGAGATCAAGCTCAATCGGCGGGTCGGCTCGTGGAGCGTCATTCCCTACCAGACCACCCACAACACCGGCGGCGCGATCATGGGCGACAACCCCGCCGACAGCGTCATCAACAAATACCTGCAGAGCTGGGACGTGCCGAACGTCTTCTCGATGGGCGCCGGCGCCTTTCCCCAGAACGCCGGCTACAATCCGACCGGCACGGTGGCGGCGCTGACCTACCACGCCGCCCAGGCCATCAAGACCAACTACCTCAAGGCGCCCGGGCCGCTGGTGCAGGCATGACCGGCGGCCGCGCCCTCTGGCTCGCGGCGCTGGCCGCGGCGGTGATCCTGGTCGGCGTGATCGCGGTTGGTTTCATGTCGGTGCAGGGGGCCGTCTCGGGGCCGCCCCGTATCGGGATCACGCAGGTCGCCCTGC
>DASXMK010000033.1:0-1947 GCA_036495705.1 Caulobacteraceae bacterium
GGGCCCACAGCATCCTGGTGGCCGATGGCAAGATCGCCTCGCTGGCGGACGGCTTCATCGATCCCCCGGACGGGGCCGCTCTGATCGACCTCAAGGACCGTTTCGTGCTGCCGGGCCTCATCGATTGCCATGTGCACCTGACTGGCCAGCTCGGCCCCGGGCAGCGCATGGGCTTCGTCGAGGATTCCGATCCCAAGGTCGGCCTGGACGGCGCCCACCGCGCCCGTCTGACCCTCAACGCCGGTTTCACCACCGTGCGCGACCTAGGGGCCCGCAAGCCGGAGATCATCTACGCCCTGCGCGAGGCGGTGGCCGAGGGCAAGGTTCCCGGACCGCGCATCCTCGCCGTCGGGGCGATCCTCTCGCCCACCGGCGGCCACGGCCAGACCTATGGTTTCCGCCAGGACGTGTGCGCCTGCGTGCAATCGAGCGTCGGGGTGTGCGACGGGGTCGATTCCTGCCGCCGGGCCGTGCGCCTGCAGGTCGCCCACGGGGCCGACGCCATCAAGTTCGTGGCCACCGGCGGAGTGCTGTCGAACCTGCGCGCCGGTGTCGACCAGCAGTTCACCACCGAGGAAATCCGCACCATCATCGAGACGGCGCACCAGCTCGGCCGCCGGGTCTCGGCCCACGCCCATGGCCTGGCCGGGATTAACGCGGCGCTGGCCGGCGGGGTCGATTCCATCGAGCATGGCAGCTTCCTCGACGACACTTCCATCGCCCTGTTCCTCAAAAGCGGGGCCTTCCACGTCCCGACCCTGATCGCCGGCATGACGGTGTTTGAGCTGGCCCGCAGCGGCGGCGTGCTGACGGCGGCCCAGGCCGAGAAGGCGCTGATCGTCGGCGAGCGCATCAAGGCGGCCCTGGGACGGACCTACGCCGCCGGCGTGCCGATCGCCTTCGGCACCGACATGGGCGTGGGCCCGCACGGCCAGAACGCCCGCGAATTCGCCCTGATGGTCGAATCCGGCATGAGCCCGGCCGCCGCCATCAAGGCCGCTACCGTCACCGCCGCCGAACTGCTGGGCCTCTCCGATACCGTCGGGACCCTGGCGGCGGGCAAATCGGCCGACCTCATCGCCGTGGGCGGCGATCCCCTGGCCGACGTCACCGAGCTTGAGCGCGTGCGCTGGGTTATGGCCAGAGGCGAAGCGGCGGGGCTTACGCCGCAGCCCCATCTCGCCTAAGGCGGGCCGCCAACCTTAAGGAGTCCCGCGCCCATGTTCCTTGCTTCGCGATCGGCCGTGGTCACCGGGTCCACCAGCGGCATTGGCCTGGCCATCGCCCGCGGCTTGGCCGCCGAGGGGGCCAACCTAATGCTGAACGGCTTTGGCAAGGCCGAGGACATCGAGGCCGCCCGCGCCGCCATCGAGGCCGAGTTTCACGTGAAAGCCCTGCATTCCCCGGCCGATATGACCAAGCCCGTTGAGATCGCCGGCCTGATTGCCGAGGCCGAGCAGGCGTTCGGGGCCGTCGACATCCTGGTCAACAACGCCGGCGTCCAGTTCGTCTCGCCGGTGGAGGACTTCCCGATCGAGAAGTGGGACCAGATCATCGCCATCAACCTCACGGCGGCGTTCCACGCCATCCGCGCGGCGACGCCGGGCATGAAGGCCCGCGGCTGGGGCCGGATCGTCTCCACCGCCTCGGCCCATTCCAAGGTCGCCTCGCCGTTCAAGTCGGCCTATGTCGCCGCCAAGCACGGCATCGCCGGCCTGACCAAGACCGTGGCGCTTGAGCTCGCCACACATGGCGTGACCGTCAACTGCATCAGCCCCGGGTATGTGTGGACGCCGCTCGTTGAGGCCCAGATCCCCGACACCATGAAGAGCCGCGGCCTGACCCGCGAGCAGGTGATCGACGACGTGCTGCTGAGCGCCCAGCCGACCAAGGCGTTCGTCACCACCGATCAGATCGCCGCCTTCGTGGTCTTCCTGTGTTCCGACG
>DASXMK010000034.1:0-2418 GCA_036495705.1 Caulobacteraceae bacterium
GAGCCAGGCGGCCGAGGCGCTGAAGCCGATCGCCGGGCCGTTCGTGTTCCTGGTTTTTGGCCTCGGCATCATCGGCACCGGGCTGCTGGCGGTGCCGGTGCTGGCCGGTTCGGCCAGCTACGCCCTTGGCGAAGCCTTAGGCTGGCACGTGGGGCTGGCCCGTAGCCCCAAGCGGGCGCAGCTGTTCTATGGCGCCATAGCCCTGGCCACGGCGATCGGCGTGGCCCTCAATTTCACGCCAATCGATCCAATCAAGGCCCTGTTCTGGAGCGCCGTGATCAACGGCGTCGTGGCGGTGCCGGTCATGATCATGATCATGCTGATGGCCACCAGCCGGCAGGTAATGGGAACGTTCACCTTGTCGCGCGCCCTGGGCGCCGTGGGCTGGGCGGCCACCGCGGTCATGGGGGTCGCGGCGGCGGGCATGTTCGCCACCATGGGCCAGACCTAGTGTGGCGGATTTGAAGTTCGCCACCTCGTTGGGTCGCGCGTCGCACGAACTTCAAATCCGAAAGCACACTAGAAAACATATACTTGCTAGTGTCCTCGTCGATTCCGAAGTTCGTCGGAGACCGCCATCATGCCCACGCGAACTTCGGAATCGGGACACTAGTGTGGCTGGAGATTCAGAAATTCGCATTTTCCTCTCCACAATACGCGGGCGAATTTCTGAATCGCCACACTAGGAGCCGCCATTGCTGTTCAGCACCCGGACGACGGCGTAAACCGCCGCCAATGGCCGGCGCAGACGCCTATTTCTACCAGCCCTCCGCCGGCCACGGTCTGCGCCACGATCCGTTCAACGCCATCGTCGGCCCGCGCCCGATCGGCTGGATCTCCACCGTCAGCGCGGCCGGGACCGCGAACCTCGCGCCCTACAGCTTCTTCAATGGCCTCAGCTACGTCCCGCCCCTGATCGGCTTTTCCTCGATCGGCTGGAAAGACACCGTGACCAACATCGAGGCCACGGGCGTGTTCTGCTGGAACCTGGCCACAGAGGCCCTGCGCGAACAGATGAATCTCTCCTGCGCCCCGGCCCCGCCGGACGTCGACGAGTTCGCGGTCGCCGGCCTCACCAAGGCGCCCGGCCGGGTGGTCGCCGCGCCGCGGGTCGCCGAAAGCCCGGTCAATTTCGAGTGCCGCCTGGCCCAGATCATCCAACTTCAGGGCGCCGACGGGACCAAGGCCCAGGCATGGCTGACCATCGGCGAGGTGGTGGCCGTGCATATCGATCGGGCGTTGCTTGAGAATGGGGTCTACGACACGGCCGCGGCGCGCCCGATCCTGCGCGCCGGGCGGGCTGGCGACTATTTCACCATCACCCCGGAGACAGGCTTTTCCATGCTCCGGCCCGGCTGGCCGATCGAGTAGGACCAGGCGTGTTCAGGACATCTGATCCGACTGCGCTGTCGCCTTGCCCAGCCGTTCGTCGCGCAGTTGGGTGCGGCGCACCTTGCCGGCGTCGTCGCGAATGTTCTCGGTCACGAACTCATAGCTTCGCGGCTGCTTGTAGGTGACCAGGCGGGTGCGCAGGTGCTCGCGTAGGGCCTCCTCGGTCAGGCCCGCGCGCGGCTGGACGATGGCGTGGATGCTGGCCCCCAAGTCCTCATCGGGCAGTCCGATCACGGCGCTGGACTGAACGAGGGGGTGCTCGTCGAGGGCCGCCTCGATCTCGGCCGGATAGACATTGGAGCCGCCAACCAGGATCATGTCCGCTCGCCGGTCGGCCAGATAGAGATAGCCGTCCTCATCAAACGAGCCGATGTCGCCGAGCGATTCCCACCCGCCGGGCAGGGTGCGCGCTTGCGCGCCGCGGTACTGATAGGTCGGGGGCGCATTCTCTGGCCGGCGCATGTAGATTTCGCCGATCTCACCGGGCGGCAGCCGGTTCCCCGCGGCGTCGAACGCCGCCATTTCGCCCACCGCCACCTTGCCCACCGAGCCGCGGTGGGCCAGCCACTCGGCGCCGGTGATGACCGTCACTGCCTGGGCTTCGGTGCCAGCGTAGAGTTCCATGATCACCTCCGGCCCCAGCCAGTCGATCCACGCCTCCTTGAGCCACGGCGGGCACGGCGCGGCCAGATGCCAGGCGGTCTTCAACGAGGAGACGTCGTAGCGGGCCCTGACCGCCTCCGGCAGGCGCCAGATGCGGCCCATCATGGTCGGCACCAGATAGATCCAGGTCGCCTTGTGGCGGTCTATCGCCTTCAGGGTCTCCTCGGCGTCGAAGCGCGGCAGGATCACCAGGTGCGCCCCCTGCTGCAGGCCGCCGAACGAAGAGGTGAACGGGCCATTGTGGTACAGGGGCCCGGGCATGATCATCACGTCATCGCCGCTGGTGCGGTAGGCGCCGAGGCCTTCCGCGGGGGGTGTGTAGACCCCAGGCCCGCCGGACAGGATCAGCTTCGGCCGGCCGGT
>DASXMK010000035.1:0-2175 GCA_036495705.1 Caulobacteraceae bacterium
AGTCGGCCAGCGGCGGCAACGGGACCATGCTGGCGTTCCTGGCCCCAACGCGGGCGGCGGTGGACGCCTTCCACGCCGCGGCCCTGGCCCACGGCGGCCGGGACGAGGGCCCGCCCGGCGTGCGCGAAGGGATGGACCCCGTGTTCTACGCCGCCTATGTGCGCGACCTGGACGGGGCCAAGCTGTGCGCCTTCGTGCGCCGGTAGCTAGGCCCGCGTCTTCGACGTCGCCTTCAGCCAATCGGCGATCTGCGCCACCAGCCGGGCCGGATCGGCATCGATTCTGGCCATGACCGCGGCCCCCTGCAACAGGGCCAGCCCCTGATCGGCGAACGCCCGCGCGGCGGGCTCGTCGAGGCCGTCTCGCACCTGGGCGGCGATGAGGCGCTCGCGCAGGGCCCCAGCGTAGGCCCGCAGGGCGGCGTGGATCCCGATCAGGTCTGGGATGGCCTCCTGGGCCAGCACCGCCAGCAGCGAGCCGCGCATCCGCGCCGGTGCGCGCAAACCCTCGGCGGAATAGCGGGCGAGACCCAGCAGCATCTCGTCGGCCCCGCCACCGTCCCTGGCGATTTGGTCCAGAAAGGCGACGACCTCGGCCTGCAGCCATTCGACCGCAGCCACCCCCAGAGCCTGCTTGCCGCCCGGGAAGTGATGATAGAACGAGCCTTTCGGGGCCCTGGCTCGGGTCAGGATCTCGGTGACGCCAGTGGCGTGATAACCCTGGCTCTGGAACAGAGAAACGCCGGCGCGCAGGATCCGCTCGCGGGTCGGGCGCTGCCTGAGCGGCGTCCTGACGGCCCTGGCGCGCCTCTCCATCCCGGCAGTTAGACCGACCGGTCTAGCCTAGGCAAGGCCCAGTCTCTACTACCGCCGGTGGCCCCAATAGCGCCGGTGGCCGTAGTACCAGGAGCGATAGGGGCGGTAGGTCCAGCGGCCGCCGTACCAGATCCACGGATTGTACCAGGCCGGGCCGACCACCACCGGTCCGCCGTAATAGAAGACCGGGGCGCCGGCGCGGATCACATAGCCTGGCGGACAGCCGCGGGTGTCGGTGGAGCTGGAGCCGATGGCCGCGCCGGCCGTGGCGCCCACCGCGCCGCCGACGACGGCCCCGCCGAAGTGTTCGTGACGGCCGGCCACGCCGGAGCCGATGACGGCGCCCAGCACGCCGCCGATGATCGCCCCGGCGGCGGTGTTGTTGTTGCGCCGGTCGACGCAGTTCTGGGCCGCCCAGGCCGAATAGCGGGCCGCGTAGTCGCGGTCATATTGCTGGTAGCGGGGGTCATAGGTCGAGCCGCCCTCCGGCGGCGGCGGGGCGTATTGCCCGGGCGGCGGGGCCTCGTCCGAATACGGGCCCGGGCCTTGGTCTGGATACTGGCCTTGGTATTGGCCCTGGTCCGGATATTGGCCCTGGTCCGGATACTGGCCCTGACCCGGGGGTGGGCCCTGATAGCCGGGCTGGCCCTGGTCGTAACCCGGCGGAGGCGGCGGGGGCTGATTGTAGTCCTGGGCCGGAGCCGCCGTCGCCCCGGCCAGGAGGGCGACGGCGGAAATGGAGGCGATAACCGCCGAGGCGGTCGATTGGGTTCGCCTGAGGGACATGGGGTATTCCTTTGCTATGCGACTGCGCCTGAGCGGACAACCTGCGGCGTCGAGCCTGAACCGTTTCTGAACGCCGGCGGCAGCCGGCCATTCTGGTCGGCTTAAGAACGGTCAGGGCCAAGCTGGAGTTCCGCCTGGCGCCTTTCAGCGCAGGCCCCGCTTTGGGGTCAGATCTTCCCCTGCCCCAGGGCCAGGTTCCAGCCGACGATGCGGGTGGTCTCAATGACGCCGCTGACCTCCCACGGGTCTTGCGCCAGCCGCTCCCTGACCGCGGGCGCGTCGGCGGCGCGGATAGCCAGCATGGTGTAAGGGGTTTCCTCCAGCGGCCCGCCGACGACAACGAAGCCATCGCTTTCCAGGCCGTTCATGAACGCCGCGTGGCCCGACCAGTCCGCCTGTTCCTCCTGGGGCAAAGCCGAATCCCAGGCCGATCCGCGCGAGCGGGTTACCGAGAACAGCTTGCCCGACGGGGCCGCCCGAGGGGCGGGCTCAGAGACGGGCTCGGGGGCGGGCGCCGGCGCAGCCTTGGCCGGGCGGCGAGCGGGCTTGCGGGCGGGCGCCGTGGGCGCCTCCG
>DASXMK010000036.1:0-1575 GCA_036495705.1 Caulobacteraceae bacterium
CCGTTCCCATGGTCAGCAAAGCCCGGGTCATGGCCTTGGCCGCCGGCGACAGCTGGCTCGAAAAAGGCGCCAACCTGATCATGTTCGGCCCGCCGGGCGGCGGAAAGAGCCACTTGGCGGCAGCACTCGGCTTCGCTCTGGTTGAAGGGGGTTGGCGCGTCCTGTTCACACGCACCACCGATCTCGTCCAGCGGTTGCAGATGGCGCGGCGCGAACTCTCCCTGGAAGCCGCCATCGCCAAACTCGACAAATACCACCTGCTGATCCTCGATGACCTCGCCTATGTCACCAAGGATCAGGCCGAAACCAGCGTGCTGTTCGAACTCATCGGCGCTCGATACGAGCGACGATCCTTGCTCGTCACCGCCAATCAGCCCTTCAGCGATTGGAACAAAATCTTCCCGGACCAAGCG
This sequence comes from Caulobacteraceae bacterium, assembly GCA_036495705.1. Lineage (GTDB taxonomy): Bacteria > Pseudomonadota > Alphaproteobacteria > Caulobacterales > Caulobacteraceae > Acaudatibacter. Next base: position 414 of record DASXMK010000036.1, read on the forward strand.
ATGACGCTCGCGGTGGTCGACCGCCTCGTCCATCACGCCACCATCTTTGAGATGAATGTCGAGAGCTATCGCCGTCGCACCGCCCTCGAACGAAAACACGGGCCCGGACGCCCGCCTATCCGGGCGACAATCGCCACAAACGCCTGAATGTCGCGCCGCGACAGTCAACGCCATGCCTGGCTCTTGCGCGACAATCCTGCGGTGACAATTATGGGGCCGTCGCGACGCCAGGATTCTCATCCAGATTGTCGCCGCCTTCTCATCCAGATTGTCGCGCTACACCCGGCATCGCGGGGAACTATTCGGAGTTTCCTCGCCGGTCCGCGGATGCGTTGGCTCGGGATTTCCTTCCTGAGCGTCGCCGTCTGGCGCTATCCCCGGCCAAATACGAAGAACGTGCTGTGCCGATCAGTCAGTCGGGCGCGTTCGCCATCACGTTGCTCACATCGAATCGAGTGAAAAGAACGCGAGCGGCACATGCCCGCAGGGTGACTCAACACGGCGTCGACCGGATCACCGCCCCTTCAGCCAACCGTTCGTAGCGCGGCTCGCCAGCTGGCCCCGCAGGCCAAATGACGACTGATCGCCGCTGACTCAGATGTCAGCAAGGGTCACTGCGCCGTTAAACGCCGGTCCTGCGCTGGTACCGGCCTTCCCGCGACCTGGACCGGGAGCGCCCTGTGCCTTTTCACTGGCCTTGTAGAGCTGGCCCCAGCGGCGCTCGGCGCGCAGCTGGTCAACACGTTGACCTGGTTGCGGCTAACGCCCATCTCGGCGAGGGTTTTGGACCCGTCGTGGCGTGCGACGGGTCCAGTGTACTGGTTGCCCGGTGCGGGCCTTCGCCTTTTCGCTGGCCTGGTAGGCCCAGCGACATTCTCAACAGGCCTGGCATCTGGCCCTCGGCTCGTACGAGGGCCAAGACGCGAGCCGTCAACCCTCACCGACGTGAAATGATCAGAAGTTGGGCAGTTAAAAAGGCCTCGCTTCAGGCGCGTGACTCGCCGACATTCGCCCGCGCATGACTCTCGCCTTCGGTTTTCACTGGATTGCCTATGCTAAAAAGCTCGGCCTGGCGCGGATCGGGCTCGCGTCTGGCGCGCGGGATGCCAGGTCGGCGGGATCGCACGCTTATGCTGTGCAGGAGCCAAGCTGGGGCCTCAGG
>DASXMK010000037.1:0-2772 GCA_036495705.1 Caulobacteraceae bacterium
CGTGCTGGACACCCCGGCCAAGATCGAATTCATCCGGCGCCTGGAAGCCGCCGGGGCGCGCCGCATCGAAGCCGTCAGCTTCGTCAACCCCCGGCGGGTGCCGCAGATGGCCGGGGCCGAGGAGATCATGGCCGCCCTGCCGAGGGAGACGGGCCGATCGCGCATCGGCCTGGTGCTCAATGAGCGCGGCTGGGACCGAGCGGTGGCCAGCGGTTGCGACGAAGCCAATGTGGTGGTGTGCGCCACCGACGGGTTCGGCATCCGCAATCAAGGCGCGGGCGTGGCCGAACAGATGGCGGCGCTGGAGAGCATCGTCAAACGCCGTGAACTGGAGGGCGGGCCGCCGATCTCGTTGACCATTTCGGTGGCCTTCGGCTGCCCGTTCGAGGGCGAGGTCAGCCAGGACCAGGTGATGGCGATCGTGCGCCCGGCCGGCGCCCTTGGCATCGGCGAGATCGCCCTGGCCGACACCATTGGCGTCGCTGACCCGTGGATGGTGAGACAGCGCATCGAGGCCGCCCGGGCGGCCGCCCCGGACGCGCGTCTGCGCATGCACTTCCATGACACCCGAGGCACGGGGTTGGCCAACGCCTTCGCCAGCGTCGAAGCCGGCGTGGACGTGCTCGACGCCAGTTGCGGGGGCCTGGGGGGCTGTCCGTTCGCGCCCGCCGCCACCGGCAACATCGCCACCGAGGATCTTGTCTACATGCTCGAGCGAGCAGGCTTCGAGACCGGGCTGGATGCCCAGGCCCTCATCGAGGCCGGACGCTGGGTCGGCGAGCGCATCGGTAAGCCGCCGGTCTCCGCCCTCAGCCGGGCCGGCGGATTCCCCTAGAGCAAGATGGTTTGAGCCGGAGTCGGCTCAAAGCTCAAATGTTGCTCGTCGATTCAAAAGTGTAGAGCCTGATTCAGACCTCGTATCTCTCGGGTGCGAGATCATCAGGCTCCAGGGCCTAGCCGGCCTTGCGCCGCCTGGGGCGCCTCGCTATTCACCGCGCCTCGCTCGCGGCGCTCTGCAGGAGAGGTGGCTGAGCGGTTGAAAGCACCGCACTCGAAATGCGGCGTACTCGCAAGGGTACCGGGGGTTCGAATCCCCCCCTCTCCGCCACCTGCCGGTTAGCGCGGTTCGCCGGTCCATCAACGGGCGGCGCGGCGACGAGCTTTTCACCCAGGGCCCCCTGGATCACCGGCTGAGCAACCGCCTCCATGACCGCGTAACCCTGTGCGTTGGGATGAACGCCATCCGACGTCAAGTTGGCGCGCATGCCGCCGCGACCATCATCAAGGACGCGGGCATAGTCGACCAGCGGGACTCCGGCGCGCGCCGCATACGCGCGAATCCAGACATCCAGAGTCCTGATCGAAAGTGCGGGCTTAAGGTCGGAACCCCCAGGATATCGATTTGCCGGCGGTGTGGTGGCCAAGATCACGGTGACATGGTTGGCGCGCGCCAACTCCGTCATGGTCTCGAAGTTGGCCTCGGTCTGTTCCAGTTTCATCGGCCCGGTTCGGCCGCCGATGTCATTCGTGCCCATCATGATGTGAACGACCCGCGGATGTAGATCGATCACGTCCTGGCGAAAGCGCACCAAGATCTGCGGCGATGTTTCGCCGGCGATGCCGCGATTGAGATATCCATGTCGGGAAAAGCTGGGCTGTCGATCGCTCCAGAACTCGGTAATCGAGTCGCCAATGAAAACGACGTCGGGGCGTCTGCCGGAGGCGCGGATCGCGGCGTCATCATGGCGGTATCTCGCCGTCCACGCCCAATCATAGCCAATACGGCTGTCCAAGGCGTCATAGGGTTGCTGAGGGCCGTACCGGATCCAGACTAGGTGCAGATAGACAGTCGCGCCCAGCCCGGCGAGCACCCCGACGATGACCTTGCCCGCCAACAGGGCGAGCCGACGTGCCGTGACCAACCGCTCAGCCCCCGTGGCCTGGGCCGAACGCGGTGCGCAAGGCTCCGAGACACCTTCAGAAGCGGACGCCCGCTTAACTGACACCCCGCGCCCGACCGTCGGCCGATCATCCAGCCATTGCCGGTAATCTACAAGCGACCCATCGTCGCACCCTGGCGGCTCCGCCGGGCGCCCTTGCCAACAGTCGAATTCAATCTAATGCTGCGTCACCCAATATCAGGGAGGGACGGCCTTATGCGCTTCATGATCCTCGCCGCCGTCGCGGCGCTCGCGTTCGCCTCCGCCGCCGATGCCAAGACTGCCGCAGCCGCCAAGGCAGCGCCGGCCAAAGCCTCGGCGGCGCGCTGCAAAGACGCCAAGGGCAAGTTCATCGCCTGCCCGGCCCCGGCCAAGTCGGCCATGACTTCGTCAATGACGGCCATGAAGCCGGCCGCGCCGGCCAAGACTTCGGCGATGGCCGCGACGAAACCGGCTGGCGGCCCGGCCAAATGCAAGACCGGCGTTCCCTGCGGCAAGAGCTGCATCCCCAAGGGCAAGGTCTGCCACAAGTCCTGAATTTCCAAATCTTCCGGCGGTCGAAGCCCGATCGCCGGGCGCCGTCTTGGCCCGCGCCGGCCTGAGCGCCACCGCATCGCGAATTGACTCAGCCAGCCAGTGCGTAACAGGCTCGCTGCGGGGATCGCGCACGCTCGCGTTCTGGGCGCCGGGCGAACCAAGAGGTGAGACGATGGACCTTCAAGGCATACTCTCCAGCATCGGTGGCAGCGACGCGCTTACGGCCGCCGCTGACCAGGCCGGCATCGCTCCCGACCAGGCCCGGTCGGTACTCCAGGGCGTGCTCGAGCACGCC
>DASXMK010000038.1:0-4725 GCA_036495705.1 Caulobacteraceae bacterium
GTCCAGGACCAGGACATCGACCCCCGAGCGCGCCAGCCACCAGGCGGTGGAAAGGCCGGTGACCCCGGCCCCGATCACGATCACCGCAAAGCCTTTGCCGCCTGGGCCGCTCATCCTTCGCCGCCGAGGATCCCGGCCGACAGCGCTTCACGCTCGGTGCCGATGTCGTCATAGGGGGTCCACTGGCCGGGAATGCCCATCCACACATCCCAGTGGCGCGACATGGCCGCCGTCTCGTCCCAGGCCGCCAGGATGGACAGCGGTAGCGGACGGACCGGGGCGCGATAGCCAGCCAGGGGAATCCGCGCCGCCGGCTCGTTCGAGGCGCAGGCCAAGGCCAGCGCCACCTGTTCGCGGCAGCGGTGCGCCTGGCACGGCCCCATGCACGCCCGGGTCAGGCGCTTGATCTGGTCCTGATTGGGCGGGCCGTCCTCCAGGAGGCGGTCGAGGTCGCGCCGCGCCTGGGCCGGGGAGGGCGGACCCAGATAGGTCGGCGGGCGCACCGACAGCAGGGCCTCGCGGCTGACCTCCTCACACTGGCAGATGACCGTCGAGGCGGGATTGGCCGCCAACAAGGCGCGCATCCACGCCTGCTGGTAGGCGACGGCGTCGAAACCCGAGCCCAGCCCTTCGCGCGGACCCGGTATTGATCCCCGGCCCAGAGAAGCCAAAGCGGCCAGGCCGGCGCGGCGGCCTGACTCGCAGGCCGCATCCAGGCTCAGTGAAGCGCCGCCCGGAACCCCCGCGGCCTCGCCGGCGACGAACACCTGCGCCAGACTGGTGCCAACGCTGTCGGGGCTTGCGGGCGCGTAGCCGCCCAGGCGCTCGCGCATGACCAGATCGGCGCCCAGGACGTCCAGCAGCTCGATCACCGGGGTTAGGCTGACGGCCTGGACGATGGTGTCGCAGGCGAGGGTCACGGCTTCCCCGCCGGCCAGGGAGCGGACCTCCAGGGCCTCAACCCCGTCGATCCCGCCCTGCGTTTGCGCCGGGACATGGCCGGTCAAGATCGGCACGCCGTGCGCGGCGACCTCGGCCGCCAGCGCCGCCGGACCCTGCACGGCGTCCTCGACCTCGATGATCGCCGCCACTTCGAGGCCGCGGCTGATGGCCAGCAGAGCTGTTCGCAGGCCCAGCTCGCCAGAGCCCAGGATGGCCAGTCGGCGCCCGGCGAAGGCGTCGTAGGTGTGCAGCAGCGAGGCCAAGGCGCGCGCGCCCATGACGCCCGGGCGATCCCAGCCCGGAAACGAAAAGGCCACGTCGCGGGCCCCGGTGGCGATGATGATGCGCTCGAAGCCGACCATGGTCGTCATCCGGGCGTCGGCCAGGCCGGCGATGGCGCCCGGTAGCGACTTCAGGCCATAGCCGGGCGTGAAGGCGCCCCAACAGGCAAGGCCGAGCTCGATCTCAGCGCCCGCCTCCATGGCCTCTTCCAGCAGCGGATTGGCGGCGAACACCTGAGCGGTCAGGCGGTCGGGCGCATGTACGGTGTTGGTGTAGCGGCCGCCGAAGAACAACGGCGTGTCGAGGCCCATCAGGCCCGGCTCGACCGGGTTCTCGTCCACCAGCAGCACGGCGGCTCCGCCCCGGGCGGCCTCGATGGCGGCGTTGGCCCCGGCCGGACCGCCGCCGATGACGAGCACGTCGAGCTGGCGGTCCGGGGCCGCCGTCTTGCCGGCCTGGGCGATGCGGTCGATTACACGCGGGCTCATCAGATGGCCTCCAGTCCGCGGGCGAGGTCGGCGATCAGGTCGTCCGGATGCTCCAGCCCCACTGACAGGCGCAGGGTTCCGTCGGTGACCCCGCCGGACTCGCGGTCAGCCTTCGGCACCTGATAGTGGGTGGTGGTGGCCGGGTGGCAGATCAGGGTCTCCGAGCCGCCGAGACTGACCGCAAGCTTCAAGACCTTAAGGGCGTTGAGCAGCCGGAAAGCTTCGGCCTCGCCGCCCGTAATCGTAAACGAAAAGGTCGAACCGGCCCCGCCACACTGGCGGTCGTACGCTGCCCGCTGGGCCGTGCCGGCGGCCAGGAAGCCCAGCCAGGAGACGGCGGCGACCCTGGAATGGCCGCGCAGGAAATGGGCCACGGCGGCGGCGTTGTCGCCAGCGCGCGCCTGGCGCGGCGCCAGGCTCTCCAGCGAGCGCAGCAGCAACCAGGCGGTGAACGGCTCCATGTGATTGCCGAGCACCGTGCGCAGGCTCTTCAGCCGCGTCACCAGCGCCGCCGAGCCGCTCACCGATCCGGCCAGCAGGTCGCTGTGCCCGCCACAATATTTGGTCAGCGAGGTCAGGGTGAGGTCGGCGCCATGGGCCAGAGGTGACTGCAGCAGCGGCCCCAGGAAGGTGTTGTCAACGCTGACCAGGGGTCTTCTCCCCTGCTGCACGCCGATCTCCTCGGCGACCTCTCGGGCCAGGGCGATGTCGGCCAGCGCCGCAGTCGGATTGGCTGGGGTCTCGAGCATGATCAGCGCCAATGGACCCTGTGCCCGGGCTTTTGCCGCGGCCGCGCGCAGCGCCGCGCCGTCGCAAGGATCGACCACCGCCTCGGCGGCAATGCCGAAATCCGGCAGGACCTGGTGCGCCAGGGCCTCGACGCCGGAATAGATCGGCCGGCTGTGGATCAGGCTTTCGCCGGGCCTCAGGAACGCCAGGGCGATCGTCGACGCCGCGGCCATGCCGCTGTTGAACCCGGCGCAGGCTTCGGCCCGGTCGAGGGCGGCCATGCGCGCCTCCACCATGCTGAGATTGGGATGACCGAGGCGGGCGTAGATGAAGTCCGCTCCCGCCGCCGCTTCGCCGGCGAAAAAGGCGCGGTGGAATTCCTTGGCCGCCTCGGCGGTCGGATAGACGAAGGTCGATGTGGGGACCAGCGGCGGCTTGATCGCCCCCCAGGCGTCGGCCGGGTCGTAGCCATGCGAGACTGCGAGGGTCTCCAGGCGCAGCGGCGGCGCCTCCTCAGCCGGCGGCACTGAGCCGGACCTTCGGCCGTTGCGCGCCTTGCCCACCGGCGAGATAGGCCCCGGCGGCGCGGCAGTACCAGTCGACAAAGCGGATCGCCAAGGCCTCAGCCTCGGGCGAGAATGGGCCCGGCCGAAAGCCCGGCGAATTCACCCCGGCCTGGTTATTCTCCACCAGGTCCCGGTCCTGCAGATTGGTGCGATTCCACAGGACCGTGAGATCATCGACCTGATAGTCCACCCCCTCGACCGCATCCTCGTGGACCAGCCATTTGGAGACGATCACCGTTTCCTGTGGGCCCAACGGCATGGCCGTGAACATGAACAGTTGATCGGCCGTGGCATGGGCGAAGCCGTTGGGCTCAACCGCCCAGCGCAGGGAGCCCACATCGCCGCCCCCGGCCTCGCACATCAGCCGCCTGACGCTGTGGCGCCCGTCCATGGTGGTGGAGACGCACCCTTCGTTGAGGACGAACCGGATCGCCTGCCACCAGTCGCCTTCCACCGGACCGATCGGCAGGCCGACCTCCGCCATGCGGGCGGCGAAGACCTCCTGGCGCTGGTCCTCGCCATAGTCAAAATGGGCCGAAGCGCCGACTGGAAAGAACCGGGCTAGCTCGGGGTGGGCCGTGGGGCAATGATAGCACTCGCGGGCGTTCTCCATGGCCAGTTTCCAGTTGGCCTTCTCCACCAGCACGGCCTCGAAGGCGAGCTTGGCTCGGTCCAGCCGGTGCGGGGCGATCAGCGGTTCGAAGGCCTGCTTGAACGCCGCGATCGGCGGCGGCTTTTCGGCCAGGCACACGAACAGCACCCCGCCCAGGCTTTCAAGCCGCACCGGGCTGAGGCCATGGCCGACCGGCTCGAAGCCCGGTCCCATGCGCGCGGCGTGGGCCAGCTCTCCGGACAGCTCATAGGTCCAGCGATGATAGGGACACACCAGGCGCGCGGCCTGGCCCTTGCCGGCCGGGCACACCTGCGCTCCGCGATGGCGGCAGGTGTTGTGGAAAGCGTGCAGTTCGCCGCCGCGGTCGCGGGTGATCAGCACCGGCCAAGGCCCCACATTGACCGCCATCCACGATCCCGGCCGCTTCACCTCGGCCTCGAAGCCGACCATGATCCACTGCCGGGCGAAGATCGCCTCCATGTCGAAGGCGAAGGCGTCGGGATCGGTGTACAGGTCCCGCGGCAGACCATGGCCCGGCAGTCGCTGGCTCAGCAACCCGGCGATTTTGTCCGCATCGACCATCGGCCAACCTTTTGAAACCACAACGATGATCGCATGGGGCGCGCGCGTCCAGACAATCGCATTTCCGCATAGGTCTATTCCATTTGACGTTCCGGATGGACGCCCTCACCCTGGCCTTTGGCCATGATCAATCGCCCCTGGTTGCCCCTCAACGCCCTGCGCGCCTTCGACGCCGTCGGCCAGCATCTGAGCTTCACGGCCGCGGCCGAGGCGCTGCACGTTTCGCAAAGCGCCCTGAGCCGCCACGTGATTGGGCTGGAGACCTTGCTGGGCAAGAAGCTGCTCGAGCGGCGGCCGCAGCATCTGGTCCTGACCGAAGAGGGGGCGATCCTTCTGCCGGTGGTGCGCAAGTGCTTCGACCGCCTGGAGCAGGTGCTGAACGCCATCCGCGACGGCGGCGTTTCCGGCCGGACCCTGCGCGTGCACATGCCGCCCTCCCTGCTCAACCACATGGCGGCGCCAATCCTGCAGGACTTCCGGCGCGAGTTCCCCGACATCCTGATCGACGTCACCAGCGCCCACG
>DASXMK010000039.1:0-7015 GCA_036495705.1 Caulobacteraceae bacterium
TGGCGGCCGGCGCGCGCCGGCCGCCAGCAGCGCCTCGAGCCACGCCGGGCCGTCGAGCGGATCGATGAGCTGGGCCCCGGCGGCCAGTTCGCGGTGAACGGCGATGTCGGAGGCGATCACCGGCGTGGACAGCGACAGGGCCTCGATCACCGGCAAGTTGTAGCCCTCGGCGAATGACGGCGAGAGCAGGGCCGCGGCCCCGCGGATCAGTCGCGCCACTTGCGCGTCGCCGAGATTGCTCACCTCGTGGACATATTTCAGAACCGCCGGCGAGCGTTCCAGCTGGTCGACGACGGCTTCGTTCTCCCACCCCCGGCGGCCGATGAGCACCAGCCTCGGCGTTTCCGGCCCCAGGCGGTCGGCCAGCCGTCGCCAGAGCGAGAGCAGCAGGCTGAGGTTCTTGCGCGGCTCGATGGTGCCGACGCACACGAAATAGGGCGCCGCCTCCAACGGCGCGGCGTCGGCGAAGGCGGGTTCGAGCCCCAGAGGCGCGACCGTGCACCGGCGCGGCGGCAGGCCGCGGGCGTCGGCGAACTCGGCCAGCTCGTGGGCGGTCGCGGCGGAATTGGCGATCAGCGGGTCGGCGTAGCGCAGCGAGGCCTCGATACGCCGCTCGTGCCGGGGAGCGGCCCCAGGGCTGCAATATTCCGGGAACTTCACCGGGATGAGGTCGTGGATCAGCACCGCCGGTCGCACGCCGGCCGTGGCGAGGCGATTGAGCAGCCCAGGATGTTCTAGGCCATAGTGGTTGACGTTGACGAACAGGGCGCCAGGCTCAAGCCGCAGTTCGGCCGGGCTGGCCAGGGCCGATAGCCCGGCCGCGGCATAGCCGCGGGCCTCCCTGGCGACGAGCGCGGCTTCGCGTTTTGGCCGCAGGCAAGTCGAATGTTCTCCGGGGTGTTGCAGGGCGGCGACCAGCGCCGGCCAGACGCCTTCGCCGGCGGCGGCGCCCGGGCGCTCGGCTACGCGCTCCAGGATGGCGTCGAACCGTTTCAGCGGCAGCCGCGAAAGATAGCCCATGCGCGACCACACCGGCGTCAGACGAACGTCCGGCCTCGCTCGCAGCCAACGGGCATAGGCGAACACCACCCGGTCGATGCCGGTGGGCGACGAGCGGCCGCCGCGCAAAAACAGGCGCGAGGCGTCGAAATAGACGACGGCCATGGCTGAGAATCGACCCTCTTAAAGGCGTCCGCCGGCGTGGGTCGCCGCCCCGACGCCGACCCTAACTGGCACGCCACCGGCGGGGGTTCAATTCGTCGCGCTCGGCGGCTCCCTTTGGCCATGGCCGCGCTGGACTTTCGCGGCCGCATGAAGTTGAAGTCCGGCCGCAAACGCCCGGGAGAAAAGTATGGTTGGCCTTGTGGCCGCGCTGGCTTTGACCAGCGGATTGTTCCACCACGGCGGCCGGCCCGACGGCCGCGACGTGCATGTTCACTACTATCGCCAGGCGGGCTGGCATTTCACCGTCCGCCAGGACCGTTTTCGGGGCAAGACCACCTGCCGGATCTACAAGCATGACGTGACCTTCGCCGAAGGAGTGGTGACTTTTCAGTTCGGCCATGGCGTCGACACCGCCAACGCCCGCTTCCGCCTCGACGACGGGCCGCCGCGCGAGGCCGGCTCGGTGGCGGTCGAGGCTGCCGGGCTGGGGGCGCGCTTCAACGGCCCGAACCTGCGCAATCCCAGCGATGGCCAGGTGCACATTCCGGCCGTTGTCATCGGCGGGGCGACCAGGGTGGCGATCCAGCCGAATTCCAAGACCAATCATCGCACGTTCAACCTCGCCGGGTTGTCGCGCGCTCTCGAGGTGGCTAAGGCACAGAATTGCGACGATTTGGCGGGGCGAGTCAGTCTCTCCACGCCCGATTCCTGGACACACCTTGTTCCCGCCGCGTTGGCGTCGAACAGACCGGGTTGAGGAAAGGTCGCCGCGTCCGTTGGCCGGAAACCCGATCCACGCCAATCCTTATCCACGCGTAAGCGCTGGGACGGCGCCGAACTTTTAGGAATGAAGAGCCAGAGATCATGACGGATATCGCCCGTCCAAGCCACGATATGCGGCGCGCCGTTTCCATCGGCGTGGCCATCATTGTCGTCACCTTTGGCTGCGTCGGCCTGTGGGCGTCGCTGGCCCCGCTGGGCAGCGCGGTGATCGGCCATGGAAATGTCGAGGTGCAGAGCAACCGCCAGACCATCCAACACTACGAAGGCGGCATCGTCAGCAAGATCCTGGTGCACGAAGGCGACCGGGTGCGGGCCGGCCAGGTGCTGTTCGAGCTCAGCGATGTCCAGACCAACGCCGCCCTGGAGAGCACCCGCAACCAGCTCTTCAGCCTGCTGGCCAAGGCCGACCGCCTGGCGGCCGAGCGCGACGGCCGCGCGTCGGTGAACTTTTCCCCTGAGGTCGTGGCTCAGAGCGGCGATCCGCTCGTGCAACAGGCCATGACCGACGAGCGTCGCGAGTTCCAGGTGCGTCGCGCCACGCTCGAAGCCGAAACCGCGGTCCTCACCGCCCGCATCGACGAGTTGAAGACCCAGATTGGCGGCATCGACGTCCAGCGCCAGGGCATGGTCCAGCAGGTGGCGTACCTCGATGACGAGATCGGCGGCCTGAATGAACTGTACAAGAAGGATCTGGTGCCCAAGCCGCGCATCCTGGCCCTGGAGCGCGAGCGCGCCCAGCTCAAAGGCCAGATCGGCGGCTCCATCGCCGACAAAGCCAGGGCGGAGGAGTCGATCGGCGAGACCCGGCAGCAGATCAACCAGGTCCACCAGCAGTTCTTCCAGGACGTCAGCAAGGACATGGCCGAGGTCGAGATGCAGAGCGCCGACGTGCGCCAGAAGTTCGCCGTCGCCCAGGATGCCGCCCGGCGGGTCAATATCGTCGCTCCCATGGCCGGGGTGGCCCAGAATCTGAAAATGTTCACGGTCGGCGGCGTCGTCCGCCCGGGCGAGCCCCTGGTCGACATCGCCCCAGACAAGGGCGCCATGATCGTTGAGGCCCGCTTCTCGCCGAACGATGTCGACAGTGTTCACACCGGCCAGACGGTCCAGGTGCGCTTCTCGTCCTTCCACTCGCGGACGATCCCGATCATCGAGGGCACGGTTCGCTCGGTCTCCCAGGACCGGATTGTCGATGAGGCCGCCAAAACCAGCTATTACATGGCCGTCGTCGATGTCCCGGAATCCAACCTGCCGGCCGAGCTGAAAGGCAAGCTGCGCGCCGGCTTGCCGGCGGAAGTGATCGCGCCGACCGGGTCGCGCACGGCCTTGCAATATGCGTTCCGGCCGCTGAGCAATGCCCTCAGCGGCGCCATGCGCGAGCGCTGACCGGTCGTCGACGGACAGGGGCGTCGCTGACGCCGGCGAGGCATGGGAGGGACCTTCCGCTGTGGAGAAGCGAGCGCTCATAACCGGCGTGACCGGCCAGGACGGCGCCTATCTGGCCCGCTTCCTGCTCCGCAAGGGCTATAAGGTCTTCGGCCTGGTGCGCCGCTCCGGCTCGGCGGAATTCGTCGGCGAGCGGCTGCGCTGGCTCGGCATCCTGGATCAGGTGGAGATGCTCGACGGCGACATGGTCGACCTGGCCTCGCTGATCCGGGCCGGCCGCGAAGCCCGGCCGGGCGAGATCTACAACCTGGCGGCGCAGAGTTTCGTGACCTCGTCGTGGCGCCAGCCGTTCCTGACCGGAGAGGTGACGGCGCTGGGCTGCACGAACCTGCTCGAGGCCATGAGGCTGGAGCACCCCGATGCGCGCTTCTACCAGGCCTCGTCCTCGGAAATGTACGGCCTGGCGCAGCAGGCCATCCAGAACGAGACGACGCCGTTTTATCCGCGATCACCTTACGCCGTGGCCAAGCTCTACGCCCATTGGGTGGCGGTGAACTATCGCGAGAGCTTTGGGCTGCATGTGTCGTGCGGCATCCTCTTCAATCATGAGAGCCCGTTGCGCGGCATCGAGTTCGTCACCCGCAAGGTCACCGACGGCGTGGCGCGCATCAAACTTGGCCTGGCCAGCGAGCTGCGGCTCGGCAATCTGGCGGCCCGCCGGGACTGGGGCCACGCCACCGACTACGTCGAGGCCATGTGGCTGATGCTGCAGCAGCCGGCCCCGGACGACTATGTGATCGCCAGCGGCCGCACCACCGCGGTCCGCGACATGGCGCGCATCGCTTTCGACCATGTTGGCCTGGACATGGATCGGTACGTTGTGGTCGATCCGGCCCTGGTGCGGCCGGCGGAGGTGGACCTGCTGGCCGGTGATCCCGCCAAGGCCCGGCGCGCCCTCGGCTGGGAAGCCCGCATCGGACTGGACGCTCTGATCCGCGAGATGGTCGACGTGGATCTGGTCAGGGTCGCCCGCGAGGCGGCCAACGCCCGGCCGGCGCTGGTCTGAACGTCATGGACCTGGAGCCGGTCGTCATCCTCGGAGCCGGCGGCCACGCCAAGGTGGTCATCGAACTCCTGCGCGCCCAGGGCCGCGCCATCGCCGGCCTGACCGACGCCGATTCCGCGCCCAGATCGGTGCTCGGAGTTCCCGTCGTCGGCGACGACACCGCCCTGGCCGGCCTGCGGGACCGGGGCGTGCGCCATGCTTTCGTGGCCATTGGCGATAACGCCGCCCGCCAAGCGGCCGGCGCCCGCGCGACCGACCTGGGCTTCATCCTGGTCAATGCGGTCAGTCCGACCGCTTCGGTTTCCGCCAGCGCTCGCCTCGGCCATGGGGTCGCGGTGATGGCCGGGGCGGTGATCAACGCCGACGCCGTTATCGGGGACTTGGCGATCGTCAACAGCGGCGCCATCGTCGACCATGACTGCCATCTGGAGCGCTGCTGCCACGTGGGGCCGGGGGCGGTGCTGGCCGGCGGCGTGAGGCTGGGGGCCGGGGCCCTGATCGGGGTCGGGGCCAGCGTGACCCCGGGCTGCTCCATCGGCGCGCGAACGATCGTCGGCGCTGGCGCCTGCGTTGTCGCCGACCTCGGGGCGGACGTGACAGCCATCGGCGTTCCGGCCCGGCCGGTCGCTCCAGCGGCGGGAGGCCGCTCGTGAACGCCCGGCCGATCCCGTGCGGCGCGCCGCTGCTGGACGGCCGCGAGGCCGAATATGTGATGGAGTGCCTGCACAGCAGCTGGATCTCGTCCAATGGCCGCTTCATCGGCGAATTCGAGGCGGCGGTGGCGAAGTTCATCGGCGTCAGGCACGCCGTGGCGGTCAACAACGGCACCACGGCCCTTCACTTGGCTCTGGTCGCGGCCGGGATCGGCCCCGGCGACGAGGTGCTGGTTCCCAGCCTGACCTATGTGGCCAGCGCCAACGCGGTCACCTATTGCGGCGCCCGGCCGGTGTTCGTCGACAATGACCGCGCCACCCTCAACCTCGATCCGGCGGCGCTGGAGGCCAAGATCACACCGCGGACCCGCGCCATCATGCCGGTGCATCTCTATGGCCACCCGGTGGACATGGACCCGGTGATCGAGATCGCCCGGCGCCGCGGCCTGATGATCATCGAAGACGCCGCCGAAGCCATCGGCGCCCGCTACAAAGGCCGGCGCGTGGGCGCCCTCGGGACCTGCGCCACCTTCAGCTTCTATGGCAACAAGATCATCACCACCGGCGAGGGCGGCATGGTGGTCACCGACGACGACGCCCTGGCCGGGCGCTTGCGTTTGTACCGCGGCCAAGGCATGGACCCGGCGCGCCGTTTCTGGTTCCCGGTGGTCGGTTACAACTATCGCATGACCAATATCGCGGCCGCCATTGGCCTGGCCCAAATGGAGCGGGTGGAGGCGCACCTGGCGGCGCGGCGGCGTCTGGCGGAGGGTTACCGACAACGCCTTCGGCCGCTGGGCGATCGCGTCATTCTGCCGGTGGAGCAGCCCTGGGCCGAACACGTCTACTGGATGTACACGGTCATGCTCGGCGAGGGTGTCCGGGTCGAACGGGATGCGGTCATGGCGGCCATGCAGTCTGACGGCGTCGAGACCCGACCGGTGTTCTATCCGATGCACGTCATGCCGCCCTATGCCGAGACCGGCGTCTATCCCAACGCGGATTGGTGCTCGACCCGCGGTCTCAGCCTGCCCAGTCACGGCGGGCTCAGCGACGACGACCTCGACCGGGTGGCGGCCTCGCTCACCCGCGCGGTCGGCCTGCGATCTTGATCTCGCCACCTTGGCGCCGTGAAACAACTGCAAGAGAGTTCCCGCCATTCCCCTCCCGGTCCGAATGAATAAAACGACTCGCCACGAGCAAGATGGTTCGAGACGGAATCGGCGCACAGCCGAATCTTGCTCGTCGATTCAAACGTGTAGAGCCCGATTCAGACTTCGCATCTGGCTCGTGCACAGTCATCGAGCTCTCGCCGCTTCGGCGTCGCTCGTGGCGCTGGCCATGGCCTTCGCAGCTCCGGCGGTGCGCGCCGAGACCCTGGCCGATGCGGTGGCTTATGCCTATGAGACCAACCCCGGTTTGCAGGCGCAGCGCGCGTCCCTGCGCGCCATCGACGAGACCTATGTCCAGGCCCGCACGGGCTACGCCCCCAACATCACCGCCTCGGCCGGCGAGACGAGCTATCATAACCGCAACGTGGGAGTGAGCTCCTACGCCAACACCGACAGCGAGACTTTGGCCCTGATCCAGCCGCTGTACACCGGCGGCAAGGTGCGCGCCCGCCTGACCGAATCCGAGGCCCAGATCCTGGCCGGCCGCGAAGCCCTGCGCCACTTCGAGATGGATCTGCTGCAACGCGTGGTCACGGCCTACGTCGGCGTGCAGCGCGACGAGGAGATCTGGAAGATCAACCAGGACACGGTGGCGGTTCTCGAAAAGGAGGTGGCGGACAACCTGGCCCGGTTCTCGGTGCGCGAGATCACCATGACCGATGTGGCCGAAACCAAGGCCAGGCTGGCCAACGCCCGCTCGACCCTGGCCAACGCCCAGGGAACCCTGGCGGTGAGCCGGGCCCAGTTCATGTCCACGGTCGGCCAGCCGCCCGGCGACCTCGCCCCACCGC
>DASXMK010000040.1:0-3118 GCA_036495705.1 Caulobacteraceae bacterium
GTCGCCAGGCGCAGACAGGCCGTGGCGCGGTTTGATCAGCAGGTTGAGGCCCAGCCAGGCGAGATAGGCCGCGCCGGCCAATTTCAGCAGGGTGTAGGCGGCGTGCGAGGCGGCGATCAGCGCCCCCAGCCCCAGGGCCACGCTCGCCCCCCAGACCAGGCAGCCGAGGCCGATGCCCAGGGCGGCCGCCGCACCGCGTTTGGCTCCGCCGACGGCGGCGGTGCGCAGGACCAGCGCAGTGTCCAAGCCCGGCGTCACGGTGAGGATCGCGGCCGCGGCCACGAAAGCCAGGAGGGACTGGGTGAGGGTCATCGGGCGCAGCTTATCGGCCGCCACAAGGTTCTCAAAACGTCACAGGGGTCGCCTGGCCATGTACAGGATGGTGCTGAACGCCCGCTCGACCCTGCCGCCGAAATCGCGATCGGCGATGGCGGCGACGCCATCGAGCAGGCGCGCACGTTTGTCCGGCGGCAGGGCCTGGATGGGCGAATAGGTGGCGTAGAGCGCCCGCAGGCGCGCGGTCTCCAGGGTCTCGGTCCAGGGCCAGAAATCGACCTCCGCTGGCTCCAGCCCGGCCCGCGCCAGGTCGACCAGGCGCGCGTCGCGATCCATGGCGAACGCGGGCCCGCCCGGCCGGCCGTGCGCCGGCGAACGCGGGGTCTCGGCGAACAGATGCTGGGTAGCCTCGCGGAACGGATCGACCGCCGCGTCGCCGAAGTTCATCCACCACATCGACCACCAGCCGCCGGGGCGCAGGCTGCGGCGCGCCTTGGCCAGGGCGCTCGGCGGGTCCAGCCAATGGAACGAGGTCGCCGCCACGCCAAGGGCGAACCGCGCCGCCGGCACATCGGCCTCGTCGAACGGCGCGCCGATGATGGTCAGCGCCGGGTCGGTCACGCGGGCGGCCAGAAACGCGGCCAGGCGCGCGTCAGGCTCGATGGCCAGCAACGGTGCGGCGCCCAGCGCCAGCAGCCTGGCGGTGGCCAGGCCGGTTCCCGGACCGACCTCGAACACCGGCGTCCCGGGGCCGAGACCGGCCCGCTCGACCAGGCGGGCGTAGAGCGCCTCCGGATAGGGTGGCCTGGCCGCGTGATAGGCGGCCGGATTTTCGCCAAACATCGCGCGACCGGCGGAATGATCGAGTTCACCCCGGCTCACGGTTTGGCCCCGCGCAGGAACAGCCCAACCGTGAGCACAAGACCAAGCAGGATGACAAAACCGCGGATCAGGCGCTCGTCCACGCGCTGCAAGAGCTTGGCTCCGGCAAACCCACCGATGATTGCGCCGACGCACACCACGCCCACCCGCGCCCACGGGATGGCGGGCGTGAACAGGAATACCGCCACCGCGCTGGCGTTCATCACCCCCGAAAGCACGTTCTTGGTCGCGCCCGCCGCGCGCACCGCCACCCCCGCCGCGGTCAGAACGGCCAGCATCAGAATGCTGATCCCGCCGCCGAAATAACCGCCATAAATCGCGATCACGAATTGCAGCCCGCCCGCGACTCGCGGGTCAAGTCTGGCGGCGCCGTCTCCGGCTTTGCGGAAGTAACTGCTCCAGGCGAACAGGGCGGTGGCGAACAACACCAGCCACGGGACCAGACGCGCGAAAAAGCTGGAGGGCGTGGTGAGCAACAGGACCGCGCCAATCACCCCGCCCACCAGGCTGATCGCGACCAGGGCGCGGAACGACAGTCCGGCCGCACCGGTCACCATCTTGCGTCCCACCAGGCCCGTGGTGATCTGGCCCGGGAAGAGAGCGATGGTCGAAGCGATATTGGCGGCGCGCGCGTCCAGGCCCGAGAGGATCAGGGCCGGCAGGGTGACGAACGAGCCGCCGCCCGCCAGAGCGTTCTGGGCCCCCGCCCAAAGCGCGACCGCGAACAATATCGCCATGGTCTGCATCGCAGCGGTATGGCCTGCGCGCGCGCCAAGGCCAAGACGGGCGCTTCTTGGACTAGCGCGAGGGCTCCCGCGGCCGTGTCAAGCGGGCGTCGCCGTAGGCGCCCTTCAGACGCCCATTAAGTGCGAAATCACGAATCATCGAGAAATAGCCCGGCGCGAATCGAGTCGACAGGCGCTCGCCCTCGGCCCCTTTTTCGAACAGGGTCATGCCGTGCTCGGCGCCTGGATAGACGGCGAGGGTGAACGGCCGGCCCTTGCCGATCAGCGATCGAATGCGCCGGCTCGTCTCTGCGCTCGGCGCCTCGTAATCCTCGGTCCCCAGGATCCACAGTTGCGGCGTAGTGTCGGCGGCGAGGGTCGGCATGGGTTCATAGTGAAAGGGCGTCCCCCAACTGTACTTGGGCCCCAATTCGCGCAGCTCAGCCTCGTCATGGGGAAGAAGCATGTAGGTGAAGTTGCCGTGCAGGTCCTTGTACCAGGACGCCGTTCGATATTTCGCCCGCTCGGCGTCCAGTTCCGCGAAGCCACGCGTGAAGCCGCTGGCGATGACCGCTTCGGCCGCCCGGGCCACCGTCAGCGCATCGGCGATCTCGGCCGGCGAATGGCCCTCCTCGCGCATTTCCAGCGCCACCTCTTCCTGGTCTTCCTGGAGCACGGTCACGGCCAGCCCGAAACAGACGATCACGAAGTCGACATGCGCGCGGTTGGCGGCGATCGGCGCCACCCATCCTCCCTGACTGCCGGCCTGGTAGCCGACGCGGCCGGCCCGCGGTCCAGCCAGGCGTCTGGCCTCGCGCATGGCCGCCACCGCATCGTCGGCGAGCAGACTGAAATCCTGACTGTAGCTGCCCCCCGAGACGCCGGTTCCGCGCTTGTCGTAGACGAAGACGCCCACCCCCTCGGCCGGCAGCAACCGCTGCAGGGCGTAGAACGTGAGCGCGGAATCATGCTCGGCCCCGTGCACGAGGACGACGATCGGCGATACTGCGGCGCCCTGGGGCAGGACGAGCCTGCCGGCCAAGGTCACGCCGTGACTGACGAACGTCGTGTCCGTCACATCGAAGGCGATGCGGCCCCCTTCCATGCCGTTGAAATCGATGCGATCGGCCAGACACTCGGAAAAGCGGATGGTCTTGCCGTCGGCGCGCCCGGTCCAGCCGTAGGTGCTGGCCCACGATCCGTCCGCCGTCCTGGTCAGGGCGCCGGTCGACCCG
>DASXMK010000041.1:0-4593 GCA_036495705.1 Caulobacteraceae bacterium
GAGCGTCTCCGTGGTGGCGACTTCGGGTCGCAGGTCGGGATTGCCCCCTTCCAGGGAATTGTAACCGCCGTCACTGGGGGCGATATGGCCGTATTGGGCCGCGGTGACCCCGGTGCGGGCGCAGTTGGCCTCAGTGGCGAACGGGTCCGGGTCCGGCCCGCCGATCGGATTGGCGCCGGCGCACGGATCGTGGCCGAGGCCGATGCCCAAGGTTTGCGGCGTGAACAACTCGACGACATTGGGCGCGCGGACGGCGCGGCTGTAGCTGGCGCGCAGGCGCAGATCGGGGGTCGGCGCCCATTCGAGTCCGGCCTTGTAGGTCGCCGCGCCGCCAATGCTTGAGTACCAGGAATAGCGCACACTGCCGTCGATGGTCAGATCGTCCAGCAGCGGACTGCGGTCCTGGGCCAGTGGCGCGCGCGCCTCGCCGTAGATTTCATAGACGTCGAAATGGCCTTTCACGGGCGGGGTTGCAGCGCCGAAGCTGGACAGATCGCCGCTGGCCAGTTCGACGTTGGGAGAATAGCTCAGGCCTTCGCGACGATATTCGGCCCCCAGCGCCACGCCGACGCCGCTCGTCGCCCAGGGACTCTTCACCCCGTAGCGGCCCAGTTCGCCGTTCACATTGGCGCTGACCACCGCCTCGTCGGTTCCACCGGTGGCTATGCCGGGGGTCTCGATATAGGCCAGGGCCGCCGGGGTGACGCCGCCGATCGCGAAGATATCGTAAGGTGCGCAACCGGGATTGCCGGAGGCGCAGACCAGCGCCCCGGACGGACCGCGCACAACGTTGAGCGCGTCGGCCACATGGCTCAGGGAGACGTCGCGCAAGGCGGTCTGAGACAGATCGACGGCGGAGACCTGAGCGGAGATATCGTAATTCCAGACGCCAACGTTACCGCGGGCGCCAGCGACCACGCGATAGTCGGTGTGCGTCAACAGGAATTGACGACCGCCGGCCTCGACGTCGCGACGGCCGATTTGGAGCAAGGTATCGCCACCGGGAGGGACGTTGGCGTCGGTGCAAAAACTCTGCACCTCGGCGGCGGAAAGCATGGGGTTGGAGCAGGCGATGGTGAATGGCTGCAGAAACAGGCCGCTGGGCGCCAACTCGGCGGTCGTGTCGTCGTACATGAACATGCCGTCGACATAGAGATCGACGGACGGCAGGATCTCGTAGTGCGCGAAGGCGCCGGCCGTGTAGCGCTTATCCGGTCGCTGGAAATACTCAGTCGGCGCGAAGTTGTAGCCGTCCCGTTCCGGGTCGAATGGCCGCAGGGTGTTTCCGGGCCCCGTGGGATCGAGGGTCAGGTCGCCGACCTGATTGAAGTTGTTCGTCTGGTCGAACACCTCGAAGCGACCCAGCGCCGGGCTGGAGGTCGACCCCTGACAGAACAGATTGGCGCCATAGGCGACGAGGCCGCAGGCGCTGAAGTCGCGGGACGCCTCGGTGATCGCCGCGGCGGCGCGGTAGCCGCCGTACACGGTCAGATTGCCTTTGCCGTTCGGCGCGTTGATCCCGGCGACGACGGTGATCTCGCGGGTGAAGCCGTCGGTGACAGTCTTGGGCGCTTCGGCGAGTCCCTGGGCGGCGAGCACCGCCTGGATGCCCGTCTGGCCGTTGTCGTGGTCATAGATGCCCGCCTGGGCGTCCATCTGCAGGCCGGAAAAATTGCGCTTCA
Source organism: Caulobacteraceae bacterium (assembly GCA_036495705.1). Classification (GTDB taxonomy): domain Bacteria; phylum Pseudomonadota; class Alphaproteobacteria; order Caulobacterales; family Caulobacteraceae; genus Acaudatibacter. The sequence continues at coordinate 1,683 of DASXMK010000041.1, forward strand.
TGATGAAGTTGACCACGCCGGCGATGGCGTCCGAGCCATAGATCGCCGACTGGCCGCCGGTGACCACATCGATCCGCTCCACCAGGGCGTCGGGAATGAAATTGAGATCGGGCGCCACCGAACCGGACGTCGGGTCGCCCGGCATCAGGCGCTTGCCGTCGATGAGCACCAGGGTGCGCTCCGGGCCCAGATCGCGCAGGTTCACGGTAGCCGTACCCGTGGCGCCGTTGGTCACGGTCGAGTTCTGGTCGACGTAAACCTGCGGCAACTGATTGAGCACGTCCTCGATCCGCATGGCGCCCTGCGCGCGGATGTCGGCGCCGACCACCTGGGTGAGCGGGCTCACGCCGGTCTGGTCCGGTCGGGGAATCCGTGAGCCGGTGACGACGATTTCGGCCACGGTGCTGACCGATTCCGGCGCCGGCGTCGCCATTTCCTGGGCCAGCGAGGCGGTCGCCCAGACGAGCGCAGCGATTCCGGCCGCGCGTGGCAGGCATTTTCTGGCCTCGGAGAAGAACGCGCTCATGGCGACGAGTTCGGCCCCCGAACGTCAGCGGCTCACATGGTCAGCCATGATTGAAAGCGCGCCTTGTCTCGGAGTGGGCCCCCAACCGATCATTTGGTCAAGCGCATTTGGCTCGCCGGTTACGCGCCGAGCTTCGCCGCCACGGCGCGGCAGTCATAGGGCCTATCCTTGGTCCCGCAGAAGTCTGGCCAATGGTTCGTGCGCTTCCAGAACGCGACCAGGCCCAGTTTCGCGGCCAGCGGCATGAAGCGGGGGTCGCGCCGCATGCCTTCGGCCCCTGGACGGAACAGGACCTCGGTGTCGAGGGTATTGGCCGGCGACTGCGTGACGACGCCGAAGGCCGCCTCGGTCGCCCCGACGCCGACCAGATCCCGGCTCGCTTTGTTCACATCGCTCCGGCCCGCCGCGAGGTCCGCGAGCACGTCCTTGGCGTAGGCCGCCGTCGTCGCCGGATCATGATTGCGCCGGACTTCGCTGAATCGCCGCCACTTCTCGATCATCGGCGCTTCCCAATCCGGCCGCGATTTGGGATCGTCGAGGAGCGCCAGCGCGCGACCTGGATCGCCGAACCTCGCCTCCATGGTGATGCGCGATTCCGTTACATCGCCGAAATCGGGCCATAGTCGCGCCACCTGGTCGAGAAGCGCGCGCGCTTCCACGAGCCGTCCCACAGACGCGAGGGCGCCGGCGAGATTGACGGTGAAGTCGGGATGCAGCGGATCGAGGAACGCCGCCCGCTGGTAATAGGTCATCGCTTCGGCGCCTCGTCCCGCCTGGCCTAACAGGTCGCCCTCGTTGACGTTCAAGACGGCGCTGTTCGGCGAGACGGACAACCCTTTCAGTGACAGGGCCTGGCGCTCCTCGAGGTGGCCCGGTCCCAGCATGATGTTGTACGCCACGTAGGCCAGGCCGGCCTTCGGATCGAGCCGCAAGGCCTGATCGGCCGCGGTCCGGGCGTCCCGCCGGGCCGCCGCCGCCAGGTCGGGGGTCATATCCCCGGCCGCCATCGCTGTGGTCATGGCCAGGCTCGCCCAGGCGTTGGCGAACCCGGGCTCACGCGTGACCACTTGCCGGAACAGGTCGCGGACCTTCTCCGGCCCTTCCGTGCCGACCGCGTCGCAGGCGCGAAGATAGAGACTGAGGCTTTCGGGTGGGACGCGGCCGCCGAAACTGCCGGCGTCGACCGTACAGTGCAGGACGCTGGCGACCTCGTTGCCGACCTGGGCCTGCAGAGCGTCCGCCTGGGCCGCCGGTCTGGTGAACTCGGCTGTCCACAGCACGTCGTGCCGCCGCGCATCGGCCAGCGCGAGCGTGACGTGCAGAGCGTCCCCTTCGCGCCGGACGCGGCCGCCAAGCGAAAAGGCGGCGCCCAGTCGGACCGCCGCGGCGTCTCGCTCAGGGCCGGCCAGCCCCGGGTCCGTCAGTCGGGATTTCATGTCGACCTTGGCCAGGGTGCTGGCGATCTCGTCGGCGGCCCCGTCTGCGACGCTTCGCGCCGAAACATCGCCAGGGGTTGTGTCGAAGGGCGTCACGGCGACGCCTTCGCCCGCCTGAGGCCAACCGGGCATTCCCATGGCGAACCAGGTCACGCCGGCCAAGGCGAGGACGCCAATCAGCGCCGCCATCGCTATCGACCGCTGGCTGAGGCGCGGGCGCCAGCGTCGCCTGGCGGTGAGCGGGGTTGGCGGCGGCGACAGCAGCAACGCCGAAAGGCTAGCCATCAGTTTGGCCCAGGCCGGGCTCGAGGTGTCGCCGCGCCAGTGGGCGAAGTCGGCGCACTGTGTCTGGTTGAATGGCATCGGCGGCAGGCTGCCGTCGACGGTCACCTGCAGGAGCTTGTGCTCGTTGCGCGCCAGGTCGGCTTCGGCCCGCACCCAATCCGAGGCCGCCGCCTCCTTCGACCACAGCACGAGCACCGCCCGCGCGGCCCTCAAATTGGCCTCGATTTCCGGTTGGTAGGGCCGGTGCAGCGACAGGGCCATGTCGCGCCACACCGAATAGCCGAGGCTCAACAAAGCCTTCTCGAACATCTCCGCCTGGCGCTGCGTGGCCCGGGCGTAAGAGATGAAGATATCCGCCATGCCGACCCGCCCGCCTCCGGCGCCAAGCTTGTGGCGCCGCGCAAGCCGACGCAACCGGCGCGCTATCGAAGCGCGACCGCAGAGGCGGGTCCCCGAGGCGCGAACGCCCCGGGGCCGTCAGAGTCTATTCGGCGGCGGCCGCTTGCTTGGGCGCGCCGCCGATCACCGCTTTCACTTCCAGGTATTCGGCGAAGCCGAAGTCCCCCCACTCACGACCGTTGCCGCTCATCTTGTAGCCACCGAACGGCGCAGTCATGTCCATGGCCCCGCCGTTGATCGCCACCTGGCCGGCGCGCAGCTTCGA
>DASXMK010000042.1:0-15405 GCA_036495705.1 Caulobacteraceae bacterium
GCTTTGGCCCTGGGCGGCTTGGCTTTCAGCCGCCCAGGGCCGCGGCCAGCAATTCCAGGGCGCGGCGGGCGAAAGCCTGCATGTTCGCGGCCCGGTCGGCTTCGCCCGTCTCCAGAGTGATGGCCATTTCCACGGGGCCGGAGACGGCCAGGCAGCTGTGGCCCGCCGCGTCACCGTACGGATTGCCGGTGGGGCCGGCGGCTCCGGTCTCGGAGAGACCCCAATCGGCGTTGAAGTTCTCGCGGGCGGTCCGGGCCAGCAACAGGGCGTAGGGCTCGCTCGACGAGCGCATGCCGGCGACCTGTTCGCGGGTCACGCCCAGCAGGCTCATGCGCGCCTTGGCCGTGTAGACCACCGCCCCGCCGAGGAAATAGGCGCTGGCCCCCGGCACGGCCAGCAGGGCGGCGCTGATCAGGCCCCCGGACGAGGACTCGGCCACCGCCACCGTGGCTTTGCGCGCCTTGAGGCGTTCGGCCACCGCCTCGGCGAGGGGCGAAAGGCTGTCGATCATGCGGCGGCTCCAGCTTGTAGCGCCCACCTTTTGCGCCAAGCGTCGGCCGAGCGGCAAGCACACTTGACCGCAGGCGCGCGCATCCCCACCACTGGAGCTATGGACGCCACCGATGAGACGCCCGCCGAACTGGCCGAGCTGCGCCATTCCATCGACAATATCGATGCGGCGGTGCTGCATCTGCTGGCCGAGCGCTTCAAATGCACGCGCAAGGTCGGGGCCCTGAAGGCCAAACTGGATCTGCCGCCGGCCGACCCGCTGCGCGAGGCGCAGCAGATCGCCCGCCTGCGCTCCCTGGCCGTGACCGCCGATCTCGACCCCGAATTGGCCGAGAAGTTCCTGAATTTCCTGGTCACCGAAGTCATCCGCCACCACGAGATCATCCGAGGCGAGCATGGCTGAGGCGCGCCATGCCTCCGTCGCGGTGGTCGGGGCCGGCGATTTCATCGGCGCGGCCATCGCCGAGAAGTTCGCCGCCGAGGGCTATCGGGTGTTCGGCGGCCGCCGCCGTGGCGACCAGCTGGCCGAGTTGAAGGGGCGTATCGAGGCCGGCGGCGGGGTTTTCGAGGGTCGCTCGCTCGACGCCCGGGTGGAAACCGAAGTCGCCGAGTTCCTGGCCTGGGCCGACGCCGACCAGCCGCTCGAGGCGGTGGTGTTCAACATCGGGGCCAATGTGAACTTCCCAATCCTAGAGACTACCGAGCGGGTGTTCCGCAAAGTCTGGGAAATGGCCTGCCAGGCCGGCTTCTTCACCGGTCGCGAGGCGGCCCGACGGTTGCTGGCCCACGGCCGCGGGTCGATTTTCTTCACTGGGGCCACCGCCTCGGTGCGCGGGGGGGTGGGCTACGCCGCCTTCGCCAGCGCCAAGGCCGGCCTGCGCGCCGTGGCCCAGTCCATGGCCCGGGAGCTGGGGCCGAAGAACATCCACGTCGCCCACCTGATCATCGACGCCGGGGTCGACACCGCATTCGTCCGTGAGCGGATCATCGCGTCGCGCGGCGCGGAGGGACTGGACTCGCTGGCTCCGGACACCCTGATGGAGCCGCGCTCGATCGCCAACGCCTATTGGGCCCTGCACCAGCAGACCAAGGACGCCTGGACCTTCGAGCTCGACCTGCGGCCGTTTGCGGAAACGTGGTGATGGCCCGCGAGGTCGAGTTCCTGTTCGATTTCGGCAGTCCCAACGCCTACCTGGCGCACAGGGTCATCCCGGCCATCGAGACCCGAACCGGCGCCCGCTTCGTCTACGTCCCGGTGCTGCTGGGCGGGGTGTTCAAGGCCACCGGCAACCGCTCGCCCGTGGAGGCCTACGCCGGCATTCCGGCCAAGCTCGCCTATGAGGGCCTGGAGACCCGGCGCTTCATCGCCCGCCATGGCCTGACCCACTTTCGGTCGAACCCGCATTTCCCGGTGAACACCCTGGCTATCATGCGCGGGGCCGAGGCGGCGCGGGACCTTGGTGTGTTCGCGCCCTACATCGAAGCGGTCTACGCCGCCATGTGGGAGGACGGCCGCAAGATGGACGACCCAGCCGTGGTCGCCGAGACGCTAACTGACGCGGGCCTGCCGGCCGAGCGGCTGATCGCCCTGACCGCCGACCAGGGCGTCAAGGATCGGCTGATGGCCAACACCACCCGCGCGGTCGAACGCGGGGTGTTCGGCAGCCCGAGCTTTTTCGTCGGCGACGAGCTCTATTTCGGCAAGGATCGCCTGCGCGACGTCGAGGAGGCGCTCGCCCGCTAGCCGGTCTGATTCTGCCCGGACGACGCCTTCCGACGAGCAGACGTTCCGAACGGCAGAGTCGGGCGGAATCGCGCCGTTCGCGGATCGCCGGGAAGCGGCCATTGTAACGTCTTGCAGGGCATAAACGCCGCTGGCCGTTCAGGCACGCGCGGGCGCCTTCAGGATTGCCGAATGGCGAAGGGGCCTAGACTTTCGCTAACCCCTTTTGCAAGTCGGCGAGTTCCATCACCGGCTGGATGTCGATGTTGGCCCCTAGCCCCATGAAAAGCGGCTCGGCAATTACCGGGATATCGGAGAGATCGGCTAGATCGAAGACCGCGAACATCGTGCGGTGGCCCCGTTCAACGCCGAAGAACGATATCTCCGGCTTGCTCTTTTCCAGGAACGCCTGGATTGTCTTTGGCAGCGTCCCATCCTTAATCGCGGCGTTGCCGGCTGCTACCGGAATCTCGACTTTTACGAAAACGCGCATCGCCATCTCCTGTCGCTGCTGGGCCTCAAGTCCCCTACAACGCTCGGGACCGGCAAACGAGACACCGAGGGTCCGCTCGGGGTACAAAGCGGGACATCAGGCCGAGCCGGCGCCGCTAGCTGTCTTCCAATTTAATGAGGTCCTGGAACACGAGCGCATTTCTTGCCTGGATCATTCGGCCGCCCTCGCCGATCTTCCCAAGTTCGATAGGAGCAAACCCGAGCTTTTCGGTCAGGTCGGCGATCTCTGAGCTCGCGTCCTGACGGTCGCTTGAAACAAAGACCACGCGCCTTCCGCCGGCGGGAACAGGGCCGGAGAGAATCTTCATCGGCAGCTGGTTGAACGCCTTCACCAGCTTCGCGCCGGGTACGCGCTCGGCGTTGACCTCCGACGACAGGCGGCCCTGCAACTCTCTGTCCTGGACTTCCTGGGGAAGGAAGGCGGCGTTCGTGACGTCGACGACGATCTTGCCGGTCCAGTCAGGCTTTGCCGATCCAACGTCCTTGAAGTTGAGGAACGGGACGGCGACGAAGATGATGTCGGCGTTGAGGGCTTCGTCGAGCGGCTTGGCCACGACCTCTCCGCCAAGCTCCTGGGCGATGGGCTCAACCGCCTCCGCGCCCCTCGTGTTTGCGAGGCCGACTTCGATTCCCGCCTTTGCGAAGAACGAGGCGAGGGTTCGTCCGACGTTTCCGGTCCCGATGATGCTGTAGGTCATAGTCTCTCTCCATTTGGTCTACCGGTTGGCGGCGAGAACGCCTCGGATCCTGGGCGTTGACGTCGATGATGGTCTCGAGCCGGTCCGTCGCCATGGTGCGCCCATCGCCGACAAAACCGTTCCCGCCGGTCCACAGAACAGGCCCCGACACATCACCGTTCCCTTGGATGGCCAAGCCGCCGGCGATTTCGATTCGGGGAACCCACGTGGAACGCCAACGTGGAACCTCCGCTTTTTCGATTTGGCTGGTTTTCGCGCGAGGCGACCCATCGCCAGGGCCGGCCGGTTGCTGTCTCCGCGAACCTGCGGCGGGTGCGAAGCGTCTGATTAACTGTTCACGCCGTCTGGGCGTCGAAGAAACTGTCCGGCTCGTCGACTTCGATCAGCCGGCCGCGGCGGAATTCGAGGAATCGCGTCGCCGCGGTGCGGGTGAAATAGCGGTCGTGGGAGACGAACACGCAGGCGACCTCGGTCTCCTCCAACTGCGCCTCGAGGTCCTCCTGCCCTTCGATGTCGAGATGACTGGTGGGCTCATCGAGCAGGTAGAAGTTCGGCTTCAGCAGCTTCATTTGCAGGAAGATTAGGCGCGAGCGCTCGCCATGGCTCAGCAGGGCGATGGGATCGCGCTGGCGGTCGAAGGCGAAACCGGCCTGGGCCAGGTGGCGAATGGCGTCGCGCTCGCCGACGGCGTCGATCTCGCTGAGGTATCCGAGCACGGTCGAGCCTAGCGGCAGTTCGCGCATGGTCTGGTCGAAATAGACCAGGCGGCTGGCCGGATTGAACCGGACCTGAGCCGAACCGTCGTAGTGGGCGGCGCGCTGGGACCAGGCCCGGGCCAGGGCCTGAAGCAAAGTCGACTTGCCCGCCCCGTTGACGCCCAACAACGCGATTTTGTCGCCGGCGGCGATGGCCAGGCGCTCGATGTCCAGGAGCTTGCGGGCCCCGTCAGGGGTCATCAGACGCAGGCCCTCGACCCGCAGGGCGATCTTGGCCTCGATCTCGCTTTCGCCCAGTTCCAGGCGCCGCTCGCGAGCGACATAGATCTCGGTCTTGGCCTTTTCCTTGTGCTCGATGCGCGTCTCCACCGCCTTCATGCGGCGATGGAACATCGGGTTCTTCTGGCCCCAGACGTGATAACGGGCAGCGACCGACTCCAGCCGCCGGATCTCCTTCTCCTCGATCTTGCGGCGCACGCCGGCGGCGGCGTCCCGGCGCAGCAGTTCTTCGCGCGCCTGGGCGAACGGGACCTTGAAGGCGTGGATCCCATCCGCACGCAGGAACAGGGTCCGGGTGCTTACCCGGTTCAGGAACTCGCGGTCGTGGGACACGATCAGCATCGGCAGGCGGAAGGTGGTCGTCAGCCAGGTTTCCAGGGTGTTGATGTGGCCGATGTCGAGGTGGTTGGTCGGCTCGTCGAGGATCAGGATATCCGGGTTTTCCAGGCGCGCGGCCCCGGCGATCAGGATCAGCCTCTGCCAGCCGCCCGAGAGGTTGGCGAACGGGCCGTCGGCGACCTCGGGATCGACGCCGATCTCGCCCAGCAGCATGTCGATGCGCCAGTCCTCGCCGCCGGCCGCGACCCTCTCCAGCGACCGTTCCAGCACCGCGCGGACCGTGAGGCCGCCCAGGCCGTCGGGCACATCCTGCGGCAGATGGCCAACGTGGAGCCCGCGCGAGCGCACGATCTTGCCGCTATTGAGCTCCAGCTCGCCGCTCAGGCAGTTCAGCAGCGTCGACTTGCCGACGCCGTTTTCGCCGACCAAGGCGGTGACCGCGTCGTCGAGCAGGAACGACACGCCGGAAAAGATCTTCCGCGTCCCATGATAGAAGGCGCCCTGGTCAATCCCGAGAACGGCCTGGCGTGAAGGCATAGAACCACGGTCCCTGCGAAGGACCGTGGTTCTGATGTGTGGCTGAGCGGCGCGTCAAGCGACGCGCCGAAGTTTCAGGCCGTCAGGCGCGTCGCCTGACCAGGAAGTGATACCCCAGCATCACCACGATGGCCCCGATTGTCGCCACGATGAGGCTGGGAATGTTCAATCCCGTGACTCCCGCGTGGCCAAGCCGGGTCATGACGAACCCGCCCAACAAGGCGCCGACGATGCCGAGAACAATGTCCATGACCAGACCCGAGCCGGTCTTGTTGACGATCTTGCTGGCGATGAAGCCGGCGATCAGGCCCAGAATGAGCCACGAGATGATTCCCATTTGGCGTCTCCCTGCCGACGCTTTCCGCGGGCCTTGTGCCGCCCGTCTGCGCCAATTGCCATTCTCCCGCTTGTGAACGAACAGCCCAAGCCACAGTTCCGTTACCGCTCAGCTTGTCAGGCGCACGGTGGCCTGCAGCTCGATATCGGCCGCCGAACCGCCGATCAGCAGGTCATAGCTGCCGGCCTCCGCCACCCAGGCGCCCCGCTCCGGGTCCCAGAACGAGAAGTCCCGCGGTTGCAGTTTCAGGCGCACGCGCCGGCTCTCTGCCGGGCCCAGTTCGACTTTGGCGAAACCTTTGAGCTCCTTGACCGGCCGCTCGACCGAAGGCCCGCGCGGGCGGACGTAGAGCTGGGCGGTCTCCTTGCCGGGCCGCTGGCCGACGTTGGCCAGGCTGAAGCTGATTTCGACGTCTTCGCCGACCTGCGCCTCTTCGGCGGCGGTGAGGTCCGAATAGACAAAGCGGGTGTAAGTAAGGCCGTGGCCGAACGGGAACATCGGGGCCTCGGCGGCGCGGTCGAAGTGGCGATAGCCGACGAACAGGCCCTCGCCATAAACTGCGTCCTCGCCGCCGGGATACCACGGGTGCGCCGGCGTATCTTCGATGCAGCGGGGAAAGGTCACCGGCAGCCGCCCTGAGGGCTCGGCCTGGCCAAACAGGATACGGGCGGTGGCGTCGGGGCCCTCCTCGCCGCCCAGCCAGGCCACGACCACCGCCGGCGCGTGGTCGATCCACGGCAACGCGTACGGAGCGCCGCCGACCAGCACCACGACGGTGCGCGGATTGGCCGCCAGGACCGCCTCGACCAGGGCGTTCTGGTCGCCCGGAAGGTCGAGGTCGGCGCGGTCGTAACCTTCGCCCTCGCTCACGGACGAAGCGCCGATGACGACGATGGCCGCGTCGCAGCGCGCCGCCAGGGCGGCGGCTTCGTCCACCGAGCCGGTGGGCTGGCGCACGCCCACGCCGACATACTCCCAGGCGATGTCGCCGGTTTCGGTCGGACGAACGTATTCGATGACCACCGGATAGCTGCGGCCAGCGTCGAGCTCGACGGTGGCGATGCGGCGCGGGGCCGGCGCGCCGCCCACGTCCCAGGTGTCGTGCACGGCCGAAGTCGCTTCGTCGATAAACGCCTGGCCGTCCAGCAACAGCCGCCCGGCCCCCGGCGCCCGCAGGGAGAATTCGTGACGACCGTCACGCTCGGGCCAGAACCAGCCGCTCCAGCGCAGGGCGCCAATGCCGGCGCCAAGCTGGTTCGAGGAGTTGGTGGACACCAGCTTGCCGATCTCGCGCTCGTTCTGGACCTTGAACGGGGCTTCGTCGAAACCGCGGGCGGCGAAATATTCGACCTGCAGGCCGGCCAGGCCGCGAGCGCCATCGGGGCTGAACATCGCCGCCCGCGCCGCCGGCGGGACCGGTTCATTATCCCCACCCTCGGCGAAGACCACGTCGGTCTCGCCGGCGAGCAACTCCTCGATGGCCTGCAGCATCGAGGTTCGCCGCCCGGGCCGCACGTGCGAGGAGCCCCCGCCTTGGATACGGCGCACGGCGGCGTTGGGCCCGACCACGGCCACCCTCCGCAGCGCGGCAGGGTCCAGGGGCAGAAGTTCGCCTTCATTCTTGAGCAGCACCACCGCCTCCTCGGCGGCGCGAGCGGCGATCTGGCGATGGCGACGAGAGCGCAGCTCCCCCGGCGGCCTGGATCTGCCGTCCAGAACGCCGGTGCGCAGGACGAGGCGCACGAGCCGCCGGGCGGCGTCGTCGATCCGGCCGGGCGCCACCTCGCCGGACCTGACGGCCGCCAGAAGCTCGTCCCCGAACCAGCGCGCCGGGCCCGGCATCTCCAGGTCATTGCCGCCGTTGGCCGCCGCCGCCGTGGCGTGCACGGCGCCCCAGTCGGACACCACCACCCCATCGTAGGCCCATTCGCCCTTGAGGATGTCTTCCAGCAGCCGGTGGTTCTCGGTCGCGTAAGGCCCGTTGATCTTGTTGTAGGAGGCCATCACCGTCCATGGGTTGGTCCGTTTGACCACGGTCTCGAAGGCGGCGAGGTAGATCTCGCGCAGGGTGCGCTCGTCGACCACCGCATTGACGGTCATGCGGCCCACTTCCTGATTGTTGACCGCATAGTGCTTCAGCGAGGCCCCCACCCCTTCGCCCTGCAGTCCTTCGACATAGGCCGCCCCCAGGGCCCCGGCCAGGAACGGATCCTCGGAATAGGTTTCGAAATTGCGCCCCCACAGGGGCGTGCGGACGATGTTGATGGTGGGGGCAAGGATGACATGATCGTCCAGGGCCAAGGCTTCGCGGGCGATGGCCGCGGCGACTTCGCGTGTGAGTTCCGGGTTCCAGGTCGAGGCCATGGCCACGCCGACCGGGAACACAGTCGCCGCTTCGCCCTCGTTGGAGCGCACGCCCGTCGGCCCATCGGCGACCCGAACCGGCGGCACGTCCAGGCGGGCCACGCCGTGGATCTCGAATGGCCCAGAGCCCGCCATGAGCGCGACCTTCTCCTCAAGGGTTAGGCGGGAGACCAAGTCCTCCACCCGCATTTCCAAAGGCTGGGCCGGATCGCGCCAGAGGGCTGCGGACTCGGTGACGGTGACCATCAGCGGCTTCCTCATTGACTGGCGCGCGCGAGCCTACGTCTCCGCCTGGCGCGCGGGCAAGCGGCCGCTGGCCGACTTGCCAAGCCCGTCGCGCAAGGGTGTAACCACGTCCTTTGAGATGGAACCACGAGGGCGCGCGCCGTGATCGGGGCTGACAAGGTCCATACCCGCTTAGAAGACCGCGAAGTCGGGGCGGTCGCCTTCGTCACCGTGGATCGCGAGGCCAAGCTCAACGCCTTCGACAGCGACCTCATGGAGCAGTTCACCGCCGCAATCGAGCATTTGGCGCACGACGATCAACTGCGCTGCGTGGTGATCACCGGGGCCGGAGACCGGGCCTTCTCGGCCGGGGCGGACGTGGAGGAGCTGGCCTCGATCATGTTCCCGCCGGAGGCGCGGGAATTCATCGGCCGGGTGCACGCCTGTTGCGACGCGGTGCGCAATTTGGCCGTCCCGGTGATCGCGCGCATCAATGGTCACGCCCTGGGCGCTGGACTCGAATTGGCCATCTCTTGCGATCTGCGGGTGGCGGCCGACACCGCCACCTTCGGCATGCCCGAGGTCAGGCTTGGCATTCCCTCGGTGGTCGAGGCGGCGCTGTTGCCGAGCCTGATCGGCTGGGGGCGAACGCGGGAAATGCTGCTGCTGGGCGAGACCTGCGATGCGCACGCGGCGTTGGCGATGGGTCTGGTCGAGGCGGTGGTTCCGGCCGGCGATTTGGACGCGGCCGTGGAAAGCCGCGTAGCCGCCGTGATGGCCAACGGGCCGCAGACGTTGCGCTTGCAGAAGGCGCTGATCCGGCGTTGGGAAACCTTGCCCCTGCGGGAAGCCATCCTGGTCGGGGCCGACATCTTCGGCCAGGCCTTTCAGACCGATGAGCCGGCGATCGCCATGCGCGCCTGGAGTACGGTGAGCGCAATCAAGCCGCGACCGCCAAAACCGCCAGAGCCGCCGAAACCGGCCAAAAAGGCCAGGGCCGCCAAGCCGGCGGCTACGAAAGCCGGACGGGGCCGCGCCGGTCCAAGATAGCGTAAGCGGCGGCCAGGTTTTCGCACGCCGCGCGCAGAACCGCGCCCTGGGCGTCGGCCAAGCGCTCACCGGTTTCACGCTCCACCAGGTCCCGCCAATCGCCCCCTTGCCTGAGCGCCGCGCCCGCTTCGCACAGTAAGGCCAACAGCCGGGCGCTGGCCTGGCCGGTGAGGGCCAGCACCTCGGCGATGCGTCCGCCAGCGCGCAGCCGGCGCTCGTCCAGTCCCGCCTCCGATCGCGAGCGGTCGACCCGTTCGGCGTAGGCGGCGACGCCTCCGCCCTGAGCGTGCAGCGACGCCACGTCGGCCTGCAGCCTGCGCACGGCGTCGAGCGCGCCTTGGGTCAGCCGGCCGCGGGCGAAGAACAGGTCAAACGCGTCCAGCCGCCGCGCCCGCGTCGTCCGGCCGGCGCCGTCCGCTCGGGTCTCGACCTCGGCATTGGCGGCGAGGCGCAAGGACTGGCGGTCCACGCCCCAGGTGGCCGGATCGCGGGACTGGGTCCGCTCGGCCGCGCGCCGGTGCGCGATCGCCATCGGGTCGGCTGGACGGGTCCGGGTGCGGCGGCGGCCCATCGTCAGTCGCACAGGCCCAAGGCCCGCAATTGGGCTTCGATGACCTCGACCGAGGGGGCCGGCGGACCGCGAAGAATGCGCAGATGAGCCGCGCAATAGGTCGCGCCCGGGCACGGGTTGCAGCACGAACGCACGCCCCAGCTCTCGCCGTCCACGGGATAGGCGCATTGGCCGACGCCACGGGTCAACCACGGCCTTGGGGCTCGGGCGATGTGGGAGCGGCAAGGCATGGCGGTATAGTTTCATATTGCAAACCATCGCGCAACGGAAATTTGCGTTTTGCCTGAAGACAGATGCAAACATATTTGCATAATGCGTTTATGCCTCGGAATCCGGAGCGCAATTTCGTCAGGGCGTGGCGCGAGCACCGCGGCCTCACCCAGGCCAAACTTGCCGAAGCCATCGGCACGACCGGTGCCGTGATCAGCCTGATCGAGGCTGGCGAGAGGCGGCTCTCGGACAAATGGGCGCACAAGATCGCGCCGGTGCTGGGCACCCGCGCCGGGTTCCTGTTCGACACTGATCCGGCCGACCTCGACAGCGATATCCTCGAGATCTGGACGGAGATCCCGGAGGAGCGGCGCGAGCAGGCGCGCGAAGTACTGAAGGCGTTTCGCCTGAAGCCCGCAAACGCTAACTAAGGACGCCGGCGAACCCCAGCGCCGCCGCCGTCCCCAGGCACCACAGGGGATTGAGCTTGGAGAAAAAGGCCACCACCGCCGTGGCCGCCGTCACCACGACCAACCGCCATTGCAGGTCGGCGGCGTGGGCCAACAGCCAGGCGCTCGAAGCCACCAGGCCGACAGTCAGCGGAGCGAGGCCGGCGCCGACGGCAATCCGCCAGGGCGTGTCGCGATAGCGGTCCCAGAGCCTGGCCACGAAATAGGTCAGCAGGCACGAGGGCGCACACATGGCCACGGTAGCGACGATGCCGCCGGCGATCCCCGCGACCTTCCAGCCCACGAGGGTTGAAATCATGACATTGGGGCCGGGAGCGGCCTGGGCGATGGCGAACAGGTCGGCGAACTCGGCGCCGCCCATCCACCGGTGCACTTCGACCGCCTGACGCTGGATCTCGGGAATGACTGCGTTGGCGCCGCCGAAGGCGACCAGCGACAGCAGGACGAACTGCGCCGCCAGCGCGCCGAGGATGGCGCTGTCACTCTTCACTTGCCGCGGCCCCAGGCGGCGGCGATGCTGAACGGGCTGAGCGCCAGCAGCACCCACACCAGCGGCCAGCGCAAAAACCCGATGGCCAGGAACACCACGATGATGAACGGCGCGGCCGAGACCGGTCGTTTGCGGATCAGGGGCCAGGCCATTTTCGCTGCTGTCGCCGCCACCAGTCCCGCGGCCGCAGCGCCCAGGCCGGCGATCAGGGCCTGCGCCCGACCCGTGGTCCCGAACCGGGCGTAGAGGGAGGCCAGGGCCAGCACGATGGCTACTGGCGCGGCCATCAGCCCGGTGACCGCGGCCAAGGCGCCCCGCGGCCCAGCGAACCGTGAACCCACGACCACCGACAGATTGACGATATTGGGCCCTGGCAGGGTCTGGCACAGGGCCAGATTCTCATTGAAGGCGGCCTCGGTGAGCCAGGCGCGATCGTCGACCAGCATCCGCCGGGCGAAAGGGAGAACCCCGCCGAAGCCGGACAAACCCACGGTCAGAAACGCCACGAACAGATCCAAGGACCGCGGCGACGCGTGCGTGGAGGCAGTCGTCATCTCCATGCCGAGGCTTCTGGAACGACCGGCGGCGATTCTCAAGCGCGCTGCGGCGCGCAAGGGTGGTGAAGTTGCAATTTGAATTTACCGTTTGCATTTTATATCGCAATATGCAATATTATTGCCATGGATACGCGCGGACGGCTGCTGCATGACCTCGACCAAGCCGCCAGCGAGGTGACCGGCCGCCGCGGCCACGCTCAGGCCGACCAGGAGCTCGCGGCCCTGTTCGGCCTGGCCGAAGCCATCGCGGGCGGCGTCGGCGAATGGCGCGATCTGACCCAAGGTTGCGAACGCCTGACCGCCTGGGACCTGCGTCGCGCCGGCGCCCTCATTCTGGAAAGCGTATTCGACGAGCTCCTCCCGCCTCCGCAATGGCGGTTTCTGGCCGCCGCGCTGGCCCTCAGCTGGGGCGCGGAATGAGTCCGGCGCCGTTCCGCGCCGTCGGCGGCGCGGTTCTCAGTGATCACGGCGTGATCGCCCTGGCCGAGGTTCGAGCGTTAGTCGCCTTCTATGCGGCCGAGGCGGCATCGGCCGTCAATGGCGCCGTTTGGAGGCGCCAGGCGGCGGAGAGGGCGCGGGCGTTGGAATTGGCCGTCGCCGGCGCCGAATCCTGGCGCCGCGCGGCCGGATGGGCGGATCCGGGGGCCGCCGATCAGGCGTGAACCGTCTCGCCCAAGGCGTCGATCCGATCCATCAGCCGGCGCGCGGCCGGCTGACCGCGTTCGGCGACGAGGCGCGCCTCCAGATCTTTGCGCGAGCGGTCGGCGGCCAGTTCACGTTGCGTACGGCCATGCCATTCCACCATCCGTTCCCAGAGCGGATCTAGGATTTCCGCTCCGGCCAAGGTTCCGCCGTCCATGGTGCGCCAGGTGAAGGACCGCAGTTCCGAGATCAGCACCTGCAGATAGGCCACGTGGATGGCTTCGTCGGTGCGGATGCGCTCCACGAGCTCGGCGGCGAGATCGGCTTCGCCGCGTCGGCCGACGAACAGGTCGGGGTCGCGGAACAACCGGCTGCACAGGTCGAAGAAGGATTCAGCCCGCACCTCGATCATCAGCACGTTCATCATGAACTTGACGAACTGCTCGCACGCCTCGGGGATGGCCGGCATCTCGCGCCCCTCGACCTCGCGGGCGATGCTGTCGGGAGCCTTGGCCAGCGGCCAGGCGCCTTTGCCGAAGGCGAGATCGCGGGCGGCGAACCACATGGCGTCGTGCGCGCCCTCGCCCGGGGCGGTCGGATCACCGCCTTCGTCGGCCCCGTGGGCATAGAGAAGGCCCAGGTTCACGTGGCCGCTTGCGGCTTCGCTTAGGGGTTCGAGGACCTGGCTCTGAAGATCGGGGGCGGCGTAGCTGCACAGCCCCTGCCCGCGGGCCTCGATGATGCCGGTGACGGTCAGGCTGTCCCAGAAGGTCTGGCCAAGCCCCTCGCCGAGCAACAGCTTCTGCTGCGCGAAATTGGGAAAGCCCGGTCGCTCCAGCAAAGCGCCGTCGGCCTCGATCAGCGGCCAGCCCCTGGCCCGCAAATTATCTCTCCAGGCCCGGACCGCTGGCCAGCGCACCAGGGTGCGCGGCGAAACATAGGCCCCGTCAGCGGTAAAGCCGCCGTGCAGGCGATAGCCGGCCGCCTCGTGCGGGCGGGCGTAGTCGTGGCTGCGCATCAACTCATCCCGGCTGTAGCGCAAGGCTGCGGTCATCAGACGTTCCTCCGAGTTCACAGCTTATCAGCGATCAGGCTGGACGAAGGGACCTCGCGCGCCGATCGGCCGCGGGGGCGCCATGCAGGCCCTCGCCGGCGTCGGCTGGCAGAGAGGCGTAGAACACGGTCGAAACCAGGGCCACGACCCCGACGACGATGAAGGCCGGGGCGATGATCGGCGCCGTCAGGCGCGTGGCGTGATGGGCCACCAGGGAGAGGTGCAACAAGGTCGCGGCCATGCCGATGCCAATGCTCTGCGAAAGCTGCTGGCCCATGGTCGACAGGGTCGAGGCGCGGCTCATCTGGGCGTGATCGACGTCAGCGAAAGCCACGCCATTCAGGGAGGTGAACTGAAGGGAGCGGAAAAATCCGCCGGTGAGCAGCACGGCATAGATCAGCCAGTGCGGCGTTCCGGGGCGGAAAAGTGCGTAGGCCATGAAGGTCATGGCGACGATGACGGCATTGACGGTCAGGGTGCGCTTGAACCCAAACCGGGCCAGGATCGGCGGGGCGCAGGTCTTCATGATCAGCGCCGCGGCGGCGCTGGCGAAGGTCATCAGGCCGGCCTGCAGCGCGGTCAGGCCGAAAGCCACCTGCAACAGCATGGCTAGCATGAACGGGGTCGCGCCCATGCCCATGCGCATGAACGCGCCACCGACCACCGAGGCGGTGAAGGTGCGGATCCTCAACAGGCGCAGGTCCAGAATTGGGTGCTGGGTCTTGGACGCGTGCCAGGCGAAGAGCGCCAGAAGCGCCGCCCCGCCGCTCATCATCACGGCGATGGCCCAGCCGGGCAATGGTCCACGGCCAAGATTGTCGAAGCCATAAACGACGCCGGCCATGCCCAGTCCGGTGAGGACGAGGCCGGTCCAGTCCAGCGGCCCTGTCCCCTGCTCGCGCACGTCGTCGATGAACCGTAACACCAGAACCACGCCAAGGGCGGCGATCGGCAGATTGAGGAAGAATATCCAGCGCCACGAACCATAGGTGATGATGAAGCCGCCGATGGGGGGCCCGATCACCGGCCACAGCAGCGCCGGCATGGTGAGCACGCTCATGGCCCGGACCAGATTGTGCTTTGGCGTTGAGCGCAGCAGCACCAGGCGGCCCACCGGGCCCATCATCGCCCCGGCCGCGCCTTCGCAGGCCCTCGCCATCAGCATCTCCGGCAGGTTCTGGGCGAAACCACAGGCGGCGCAGGCGGCGGCGTAGGCGACGATGGCGATCAGGAAGATGCGCTTGGCCCCGAAGCGGTCCGCGGCCCAACCGCTCACCGGAAGGCACACGGCGGAAGCCAGCAGATAGATCGATATGGTGGTGTTGAGCCGGACCGGGTCCTCGTGGAACGAGCGGGCCATGGTCGGCAGGGCGTTGGCGATGACCGTGGCGCTCAGGGTCTGCATCAGCAGCGCGCCGCCGATGATCGCCGGCACCAGGGATGAGAACGGCTCCGGGGCGGCGCGGGTCTCGGCCATCAGTACTCACCCGCCAGGCGTCGCAGGGGCTCGGCCGCGGCGGCCAGGGCCCGGCGATCCTCGGGAGACAGAGCGTCCAGGCGCGCGGCCAGCCAGTCGTTGCGGCGTCGACGAATGGCGTCCAGCGCCGCCGCCCCGGCGCGGGTGACGCTCAAGCCAACGCGACGCCGGTCGTCCGCCATCGGCTCTCCGCGCGCGATCCAGCCAGCCGCCAGAAGGCGCTTGACGTGGGCCGACATCGACGGCGCGCTCACCTGTTCGCGCTCGGCCAGTTCGCCGCCGCCGATACCGGGATGCTTGGCGATGGCGCCCAGCAACTGGGCGTCGAGGGCGGAGACGCCGGCCTTCTGGGCCTCGCGGCGCAGGTGGCGCGCGGCCCGCAACAGCGCCGGGCGCAGGGCCTCGGCGAGGGTGAGGATATCGTGATCTGCCGCCCGTACGGTCACGTCACACCACCTAGTTAGTTAGGCAACGTAACTAGATGTGCCGGACAGGTGGTGCAAGGCCTGGGGCGATCACGATCGCGGTGCTATCGATTATCCGGCCAATAAACGGAGGAGGCCCGTCGATGGACGCGAAGTTCCGCTATGCGATCAAGTTTGTCGCCGACATGGACAAGGCCCTGGCCTTCTACCGCGACACG
>DASXMK010000043.1:0-4534 GCA_036495705.1 Caulobacteraceae bacterium
GAGAAGCGGGCGCAGTTCGGCAAGGTGAAGGGCGATGACCCGATCGCGCCGATCGCCGGGGTGATCGCCCGCGAAGCGACCCTGCTGTGCTTCGATGAGCTGTCGGTGACCGACATCGCCGACGCCATGATCCTTGGGCGCCTGTTCGAAGCCGTGGCGGCGCGCGGGGTGACCCTGGTGGCCACCGCCAACCGGCCCCCGAACGATCTCTACAAGGACGGGCTCAACCGCCAGCTGTTCTTGCCGTTCATCGCCTGGCTGAACGAGACGTTGGAGGTGGTGGCGGTGGCCGGCGGCCACGACTGGCGGCTCGATAAACTGCGGGCGGCGGGGACGTGGTTCTCGCCGATAGATCCCGACAACGAGGAACATTTCGACGCCTTGTGGCAGGCGATGATCGGCCCGGGCGGCGAGGTCGGGGTGACCCTGGAAGTGCTGGGCCGCGCCAAGCACTGGCCGCGGGCCGGCGGGGGGTTGCTGCGAGCGCATTTCGCCAGCCTGTGCGTCCAGGCCCTGGGTCCGGCCGATTACATCGCCATCGCCGAGCGTTTCCACACCGTGTTCATCGAGGCCCTGCCCAGGCTCGCTCCAAGCCAGCGCGACGCCGCCCGGCGCCTCGCCACTCTGATCGACACCCTCTATGAGGCCCGGGCGCGGATCGTGGTGCTGGCCAGCGCCGAGCCGGCGGCGATCTATCCGGGCGGCGACCAGGCGTTCGAGTTCCAGCGCACTGCCTCGCGGCTGGAGGAGATGCGCTCAAAGGAATGGTTGGAGGAGGTGGCGCCGGTGGAAAGCGGACAATGAAACGGCCGAGGAACTTCAGCCTTTGCGCGACTGAACGGCGAGTTCAAGGGTCTGGCGAATGAAGCGCTGATACGGGACCCCGGCCTTGGCGGCCGAAGCCTTTACCGCCTCCAGGAGCGGGCGGGGCAAGCGCATATTCACCCGTTCCGTCTTGGGTTGAAACTCGAAGCGCGTCATCCGCATCGGCGAGAGGTCGAAATCGGTCAGATCGGCCTCGGCGACAAAAGCTTCGGCCTGAGGGTCACTCTTCAGTTTTGGCAGCGGCTTTTTCATAGTGCTCGACCTCCTTGCGATGCGTGTTGTACACCCATTCGTCAATACATTCACGCCGCCTGATGAGGCCGACTTTCCACGGCCAGGCGACAGGGGTATCCGAACAACTGTGGGCTGCGGAAACAGAACATGAAACGGTCGGCGCCATGGCGCATCCGCGCCGCCGCCGTGGCCGCGCGGCGGATCCCTGGCCGCAAGCCGAAGGACCGTGGGGCGGGGGGGCACGACCTCTATTTCACCGCCCTGTCGGACGCCCTGACCGCGGCCGGGATCGCCCAACCGACCTTCGTCATCGACCGGGAGCGCCTGGCCGCCAACATCGCGGCGGTGAAGAGCGCCCTCGCGCCCACGCCGCTGGCCTTGCGGCTGGCGGCCAAGTCGCTGCCGGCTCCGGCCCTGCTGCGCGCGGTCATGGACGGGACGGCCACCGAGCGGCTGATGGTGTTCAATTCGACCATGCTGGACGAGATCGTCGGCTATGCGCCGGCCGCCGACGTGCTACTCGGCCGGCCGCTGCCGGCGATGGCGGCCGACGCTTTCCTGCGCGTCCACGGCGGAGCGGCGATGGCGGCGGCCGATCCGCAATGGCTGATCGATACCCCGCGGCGGCTCTCGCAATACCTCGACATCGCCCACGCCCGGGATCTCTCCATTCGGGTGAGTTTCGAGATCGACGTCGGCCTGCATCGCGGCGGACTGGCCGACGCCTCGGCCCTGGCGGCGATGCTCGACCTGGCCTTGGCGGCCGGACCGCGGATCGAGATCGCCGGGCTGATGGGCTATGACGCCCACGCCGCCGGCTTCGCGAACCCCGCGGCCGAAGTCGCCCGCTCGATGGCCCGCTACCAGGGGTTTGTCGATGCGCTGACGGCCAAGACCGGCAAGGGGCCGCACGAGTTCGTCCTCGACACCGCCGGCAGCCTGACCTGGCGGTGGCACCTGGCCGACCGGACGGCCAACGAGGTCACAGTCGGCTCGGCGTTCGTCAAACCGGCGCACTACGACACGGCGGCGACGGCCGAACTGGCCCCCGCCGCATTCATCGCCCAGCCGGTGCTCAAAGCCCTGGAGCGGCCGCTGATCCCGGGCCTGGAGGCGGTGGCCGATGACATCGAGGCGGCCGATCCCAACGCCGCCCGCGGCTTTTTCCTTTACGGCGGCTATGGCGACGCCCGGCCGGTCTCGCCGCCCGGCCTTGGCTGGAGCCGGCTGTGGGGTGGTCGCGGCTTGCTGACCGGCTCGCGCGGGGTGATCCTGGAGGCCGACGATTTTGTGTTCCTGCGCCCGACCGAAAGTGAAGGCGTGGCGACGCAGTTCGGCGATATCGCCGTGTTCGACGGCCAAGCCATCGTCGGCTCGTGGCCGACGTTCAAAATCGCGGCGTGACCGCTTCGGCGAGCAGAGGACCCAGGCAATGATTTTTGGCGCGCACGTCATCGTCTACAGCCGCGACGCGGCGGCCGACCGCGCCTTCTTGCGCGACGTTCTGGGACTCGCCTTCGTCGACGCCGGCCACGACTGGCTGATCTTCGCGCTGCCGCCGGCGGAGGTGGCGGTGCATCCGGGCGAGGTCGCCGGGCGATGCGACCTTTATTTCATGTGCGACGATCTGGCCGCGGAGTTAGCGGCGCTGGTGGACAAGAAAGTCGCGTGTTCGCCGGTCGAGGAAGCCAGATGGGGCTCCATCGCCAAGATCCCGCTGCCGGGCGGCGGCGAAATCGGCCTCTATCAGCCGCGGCATCCAACGGCCCTGGGGCTCAAGTCAGATCGGTGAACGGGTTGTAGGCGACTTCCCACAGATAGCCGTCCGGATCAGCGAAATAGCCCGAATAGCCGCCCCAGAACACCTTTTGCGGCGCTTTCACCGGCCTGGCCCCCAAGGCCACGGCGTGGGCGAACACCGCGTCGGCCTCGGCCGGAGAAGCGACATTGTGCGCCAGGGTGACGCCGGAAAAGCCGTGGCCGTCGTCCGGCACGGTGGCGTCCTCGGCCAGCTTGTCGCGCGGATAGAGCGACAGCCAGGAGCCTTCGAGGGCGAACATCACGTGCTCTTCGCCTTCGGCGTGGTTGTAGGCCGTAAAGCCCAGGCCGTCGCGATAGAAAGCCAGGGACCTGGCGAAGTCACGCACGCCAAGGGTGACGATGCTGATTTTCGGCTTCATGGCGCGTCTCCGGCTCCGTCATCACGGTAGTGCGAGCGGGGCGAAGCCGGTAGGGTGCCGCCCATGGCTGAGGACTGGAAACACGACGGGGTGCGGGTGATCCCGGCCGGCGAGCTCGATCCCAACACGGCCCAGACGCCGGGCATGAACCGGGCCGCGGCGATCAATTTCGCCCGCGTCGGGGCCGAAAAGCTGTGGGCCGGCACGGTGGTCATCCACGCCGGGGCCAAGACCGGAGCCCACCATCACGGGGCGCTGGAAAGCGTCATCTATGTGGTCAAGGGCCGGGCGCGCATGCGTTGGGGCGGGGCGCTGGAGTTCGTCGCCGAGGCCGGCCCGGGCGATTTCATCTATGTGCCGCCGTACGTGCCTCACCAGGAGATCAACGCCTCGGCCGACGAGGCCCTGGAGTGCGTGCTGGTGCGCAGCGCCGGCGAAGCGGTGGTGGTCAATCTCGATATCGCCGCGGTCGAGGCGCCGCAGACCGTGGCTTGGGTGGATTCGATCCACAAACATCCCGGTTGAAGCAGGCCGCCATGCGAACCCTGTTCCCGCGCCTGCTCGCTTGCCTGCTAGTCTGCCTGCTGGCCCCGGCGGCCTGGTCGGCCGACCGCACCCTGGTCGCCGGCGCGGCGGCGGCCCCGGACATCTTCGGAGCGCGGGCGGCGCGCACGGTGCTGCGCCAGGGCGGCAACGCCGTGGACGCGGCGGTGGCCACAGGCTTCGCCCTGGCGGCGACCTATCCCGAGGCCGGGAACCTGGCCGGCGGCGGGTTCATGACCCTCTGGGTCGACGGGAAGCCGTATTTTCTCGACTTTCGCGAGACCGCCCCGCGCGCGGCCACGGCCGACATGTACCTCGGCAAGGACGGAAATCCGGTCCCGAACCTGAGCACCGTGGGCAATCTCTCCAGCGGCGTGCCGGGCACGGTGATGGGCTTGGCGGAGGCCCACCGGCGCTTTGGGCGCCTGACCTGGAAGCAGGACCTGGCCCCGGCCATCGCCCTGGCCCGCGACGGTTTCGTGGTGCCGGCTGGTCTCGCCGCCGAGCGGGCGGAGGTGAGCGCAACCTTCGCCGCCACCGACTTCAAGCCCTGGGCGGCGGCCTTGCGGACCGGGAACCGGTTCCGCCAGCCGCAGCTGGCGGCCACTTTGCAGCGCATCGCCGATCAAGGCCCCAAAGGCTTCTACGCCGGCAAGACCGCCGACCTGATCGTCGCCCAGATGGCCCGCGGTCCGGTCAAGGGCCTCATCACCCGCGGCGATCTGGCGCGCTACAGGGCGGTGTGGCGGACC
>DASXMK010000044.1:0-2504 GCA_036495705.1 Caulobacteraceae bacterium
GCGAGCGCACCGGCCAGGGGCGCTATGTCCACACCTCGCTGTTGGAATCGCAGATTTTCATGCTCGATTTCCAGGCGGCGCGATGGCTGATGGCCGGCGAAGTCCCTGGCCAGATGGGCAATGATCATCCCACCCTGGCGCCGATGGGGGTTTTCCCGACCGCCGACGGCCAGGTCAACATCGCCGCCTCCTCGCCGGCCCAGTTCGCGCACTTCTGCGCCGCGGCCGGCCGGCCGGACTGGACGCAGGACGAACGCTGGTCGTCCAGCCGGCGGCGGTTCGCCAACCGCGAGGCTCTGAACCGCGTCATCGCCGAGGAAACGGCGAAACACCCGAGCGCCTGGTGGATCGAGCGGCTGGAAGCGGCCGGCGTGCCGTGCGGGCCGATCCTCGCCATCGATGAGGTGTTCGCCGACCCGCAGGTTCAGCGCCTGGCCATGGCCCAGCCGGTGGACCACCCACGGCTGGGACCGACCCACATGGTCGCCTCGCCGATCAATCTGGAAGGACTGGCGGCGCCGATTCGCTCGGTCGCGCCGCTTACGCCCGAGCACACCGAGGCGGTGTTGGGCGAACTGGGCTATGGCGCGGCCGAGATCGAAGCCATGCGCCGGGCCGGGGTGATCTCCTGAACTCTGCTCTCCCCTTGGGGGAGGGGGACCCCGAAGGGGTGGAGGGGGCGGGAGTTACGCCGGTGACCGCCATGTCTTCGCCGGCCAGGGCGCGGTCGATCAGGGCGATGGTCTCGGGAAGGCCGAAGATCACCGCGAACGAGCCGAAGCGCGGACCCTGGCTCTGGCCGAGCAGCACCTCGTAGAGAGCGGTGAACCAGTCGCGCAGGGGCTCAAAGCCGGCCGCCTTGCCGGCCGCGTAGACCTCGGCCTGGACCACCTCGCCATCGGACGTGTCGGGGGGCAAGGCGCGCAGGCGGGCGGCCAGATCGGCCATTGCCGCGCGCTCCTTGTCCGTAGGCGGACGAAATCGTTTGGAAGGCTTCACGAAGTCTTCGTAATAGTTGAGGGCGTAGCCGGTCAGGCGGTCGAGCAAAGGTTCGCTGGCCGGGCTCGCGCCCGGCATGTGGCGGCTGATGAAGCCCCACAGGATCGACTTGTCCGAGGCGTTCGCCGCCGAGACCAGATTGATCAGCAGGCCGAAGGACACCGGCGAGCCCTTGGCCGGCGGGGCGCCGCCGTGAACGCTCCACACTGGGTTGTCCAAGGGATTGGCCGGGCGCTCGTTCTCGCCGCGCGGTGCGGGCGGGCGATTGTAGGCCTCGAGCTGCTGCAGATAGTCATCGCTCGCCCGAGGGATGACCTCGAAGGCCAGCTTCTTGGCCGAGCGCGGCGAGCCGAACAGATAATACACCAGGCTCTCCGGGGCGCCGTAGCGGCTCCATTCCTCCAGGGTCAGACCGTTGCCTTTGGATTTGGAAATCTTCTGGTTGTGCTCATCCAGGAACAGCTCGAAGTTGAAGCCCTCGGGCGGCGTGCCGCCGAGGATGCGGCAGATCTGCGAAGAGGTCTTGACCGAGTCGATGAGGTCCTTGCCCGACATTTCGTAGTCGACCGCCAGCGCCGTCCAGCGGCAGGCCCAGTCGGGCTTCCACTGCAGCTTGACCGCCCCGCCGGTGACCGGGGTCTCGATCCGGCGCCCGTCCTCGTCCTCGAAGACGATCGTCCCCCGGTCCACATGCCGCTCCAGGGTCGGGACTTGAAGGACGCGGCCGGTGCTGGGGCTGATCGGCAGGAACGGCGAATAGGTGGCGCGACGCTCGGGACCGAGCGTCGGCAACATCACCGCCTGGACCCTGTCGAAGCGTTCGAGAATGATGCGCAGGGTCTTGTCGAACCGTCCGGAGGCGTAGCATTCGGTCGAGGACAGGAACTCGTAAGTGAAACCGTGGGCGTCGAGGAAGGCGCGCATGCGGGCGTTGTTGTGGGCCCCAAAGCTGGCGTGCTCGCCGAATGGGTCGCGCACCTTGGTCAGGGGCTTGCCGAGGTCTTCGGCCAGCGCTTCGCGGTTGGGGACGTTGTCGGGAACCTTCCTCAAGGCATCCATGTCGTCGGAGAACGAGATCAGCCGGGTCGGGATCAGGTCCTCGGTCAGCGCCCGGAAGGCGTTGATGACCATGGTCGTGCGCGCCACCTCGTTGAAGGTGCCGATGTGCGGCAGGCCCGAAGCGCCGTAGCCGGTCTGGAACACCACCGGATGATGGAGCACCGGCAGGGCGTCGAGGGCCTCGTCGATCTTGCCGGTGGCCAGCAGGGTGGCGGCCAGGTCGCGCTCGTCGTCACCTTCCAGCCGCACGCGCAACAGCCGCGCCAGGGTCGCCCGGGCCTGCTCGAACGGCCAGACGCGCGCCTCGCGGGCGAGATGGGAAAGGCCGTGCAGCATGGCGGCCGGGGTAGGGCGCGCCCGGGGCGGGGTCAACCTCTCCATCCCCCCTCCCGGCCTATCGGCCGTACTCCCCCCTGATGGGGGAGAGAACGCCAGCGCCTCTCCTC
>DASXMK010000045.1:0-3591 GCA_036495705.1 Caulobacteraceae bacterium
AGTCGGGGCGTCGCCAGTTCGGCGGGCGTCCCTTTTTAAGGCGACAGAAATGCTCATAATGAGCATAAGGAGGACGCCGTGGCCGATGGATCGACCCCCCTCGCCTTCACGCCTTCGGTCCAGGCCGCCACATCGCCACTGTGGGAAAAGATCCGCGGTCATGTGACGCCGCTGGAGTGGCGCCTGCAGGCGCCTCTGATCGACGAAATCAACCGCCTCAAGCGTGACCGGAACGCCGTCATCCTGGCGCACAACTACATGACGCCCGAGATCTTCCACGGCGTGGGCGATTTTGTCGGCGACAGCCTGGGATTGGCGCGCGCGGCGGCGCGCAGCGACGCGCAGATCATCGTGCAGGCCGGGGTGCATTTCATGGCCGAGACCTCGAAGATCCTGTGCCCCGACAAAACTGTCCTCATTCCCGATCTACGCGCCGGCTGCTCCCTGGCGGCCTCGATCACCGGCGCCGATGTGCGCCTCATCAAACAGCGCTATCCGGGTCTGCCGGTGGTCACCTATGTCAACACCACCGCCGAGGTGAAGGCCGAGACCGACGTCTGCTGCACCAGCGCCAACGCGGTCCAGGTGGTCGAGGCCATCGCCCGCGAATTCGGGATCGATCGCGTGATCCTGCTGCCCGACGAGTTCCTGGCCAGGAACGTCGCCCGCCAGACGGCGATCGGGATCATCGCCTGGCGCGGGCGGTGCGAGGTCCACGAGCGGTTCACGGCCGAGGACATCAGCGAAATGCGCGAAGCCTGGCCCGATGCTTTGATCCTGGCCCATCCGGAATGCCCGACCGAAGTGCTGGAGGGGGCCGACTTCGCCGGCTCGACGGCCGCCTTGAGCGATTTCGTCGCCAGCCGCCGTCCCCGTCGCGTGGTGTTGCTCACCGAGTGCTCGATGGCCGACAACGTGGCCTGCGAAGCCCCCGAAACCGAGTTCGTGCGCCCGTGCAATCTCTGCCCGCACATGAAGCGCATCACCCTGCAGAACATCCTCGAGGCGCTGCGCCTCAACCAATACGAGGTGGCGGTGGAAACCTCCATCGCGGCCCGGGCCAGAGCGGCGGTCCAGCGCATGATCGACCTGCCCCCGCCCGCATCCCCGGCGCGTTATGACCTCATCAAAGCGCGCCACCATGTGGACGTCGAGCTGATCTGAAGCCATGGACGAACACCTTGTCTTTGACGGCGTGCTGGTGCTCGGCGCCGGCTTGGCTGGATTGACGGCGGCGCTGGCCGCCGCGCCGCGCGCCGTCTTGGTGCTGAGCCCGACGCCTCTGGGCGAAGGGTGCGCCTCTTCCTGGGCGCAGGGTGGCGTGGCGGCGGCCCTTTCCCGCGACGATGATCCCGCGCTGCATGCCGCCGACACCACGGCCGCGGGCGCGGGCCTGTGCGAGCCGGAACCCGTCGCGATCCTCACCCGGGAGGGCCCGGCGGCCGTGCACGCACTGGCCGCCCTCGGCGCTCCTTTCGACCGGACCGGCGATGGGGCGTTCGTCCAAAGCCTGGAAGCAGCCCATTCGCGCCCCCGGGTCGCCCGGGTCGGCGGTGATGGCGCCGGCCTGGCGATCATGCGCGCGGTCATCTCCGCCGTTCGCGCCAGCAGCCATATCGAGGTGCGCGAAGGTGTCCGCGCCCAGGCGCTGGTGCAGGACGCCGGCGGCGCCGTTCTTGGCGTCCTGGCCGAGGTCGACGGGCGCGCCGTGGAGATCCTCGCCCCGGCCACGATGCTCGCCACCGGCGGGGTGGGCGGGCTTTATGCGGTCACCACCAATCCGCCGCAGGCGCGCGGCGAGGGTCTGGCGATCGCGGCCCTGGCTGGAGCCCCAATCGTCGACCCGGAATTCGTCCAGTTCCACCCCACCGCCATCGATATCGGAGCCGATCCCGCGCCTCTGGCCACCGAGGCTCTGCGCGGCGAGGGCGCGCGCCTCATCGACAGTCGCGGGCGGCCGTTCATGGAGCGCTTCCATCCGGCCGGGGATCTGGCCCCCCGTGACGTTGTCGCGCGGGCCATCGCCGTGGAGACGGGCCGCGGCGGACAGGTGTTCCTGGACACGCCGACCGCCATCGGCGCCGCCTTCGACCAGCACTTTCCGGCTGTGTTCGCCGCCTGCCAAAAAGCCGGGCTGGACCCACGCGCGCAGCCGATCCCAGTCGCTCCGGCGGCCCACTATCACATGGGTGGTGTGGCGGCGGGTCCCGACGGGCGGACCTCGCTCAGCGGACTGTTCGCGGTCGGCGAATGCGCCGCCGCCGGTGTCCACGGGGCCAATCGCTTGGCGTCCAACTCCCTGCTCGAAGCGGTCGTGTTCGGCCGTCGAGCCGGCGAGGTTGCGCGCGAGGCCGCATCGTGTGCTCGCACGCCCATGGCTGCAGCGGCGCCGCCGGCGATCCCGTCGGATGTCGTTTCAATCCTGCGCCAGCGCATGACCGCCAAAGCCGGTGTCACCCGCAGCGCCGCCGGCCTCAGCGGGTTGATCGCCTGGATCGACGCCCAGGCGGCCGTCCATGGCCGTGGTCTGCCCCTGGTCGCCGCCCGCCTCATCGCCGCGGCGGCCCTGGCGCGGCGCGAAAGCCGCGGGGCCCATTTCCGCTCTGACTACCCTGCAGCCTTGGCCCATGCGGTTCACACCCGCATGGAACTCAATGAGGTCACCTCGGCGGGGGTTCGCGCAGCTTGACAGAGCCGCCGGAGCTGTTCGTCGAGCCGGTCGTCCGTGCGGCGCTGGCCGAGGACCTGGGCCGGGCCGGCGACATCACCTCCAAGGCATGCATCCCGGCCGAATCGCGGCTGGCCGCAACCTTTGTCGCCCGCCAGTCCGGCGTGGTCGCGGGCCTGGCTTGCGCTCGCACGGCGTTTGCGGTCCTGGGAGCGGAGGCGAAGTTCGATTGCCTGGCCGCCGATGGGGATGAAGTTTCGCCAGGCGCTCAACTCGCGCAGGTCGAGGCCCGGGCGTGGACGGTGCTTGCGGGTGAGCGCGTGGCGCTCAATCTGCTCTGCCGACTCTCCGGCGTCGCCACCCTGACCGCGGCCTTCGTCGCCGAGATCGCGGGAACCCACGCCCGCATCGTTGATACGCGCAAGACCACCCCAGGTCTGCGGGCCCTGGAAAAGTACGCCGTCCGCTGCGGCGGCGGCGCCAACCATCGCTTCGGGCTCGATGACGCTATCCTGATCAAGGACAACCACGTCGCGGCCTGCGGCGGCGTGGGCGAGGCCGTGCGTCGGGCGCGGGCCGCCGTTGGTCACATGGTGCGGATCGAGGTCGAGATCGATCGCCTGGATCAACTGGACGAGGCCCTGGCCGAGGGGCCCGACGCGGTCATGCTGGACAACTTCGCCGTGGGCGATATCGCCATCGCCGTGCGCCAGACCGCCGGGCGCGCCCTGCTCGAGGCTTCCGGCGGAGTCTCGCTCAAGACGGTGCGGGCGATCGCCGAGACCGGGGTCGACGTTATCAGCGTCGGCGCACTCACTCACTCCGCCCCGATACTCGACATCGGTCTGGACTCGTCGGCCTAGGTCGTAGTGAGGATTTAACCGTCATCTGAGGGTGATGGCGATGGCGGCGAGCAGAACGAA
>DASXMK010000046.1:0-4369 GCA_036495705.1 Caulobacteraceae bacterium
CGGCAAAAAGACCTCTCCCGGATTCGCCAGCCCTCCCCCCGGCACAGGAGAATGACCGGCCAAGACGGTAGGGGTTTGGGGCGCCCACCGGCCGTGCGCTATAGGACGGCCATGAGCAAGGTGCTGATCCCGCCGACGCCGGCGGAAGCCGACTATGTCCGCGAGGCGCGCGAGGCGACGCCGCCGCCGTTGAGCGCCGACGACCCGATCGCGCTCTTCGAGGCCTGGCTCGGCGAAGCCCTGAAGCGCGAGCCCAACGACGGCAACGCCATGACCCTGGCCACCGTCGACGCCGACGGCGCTCCTGATGCCCGCATGGTGCTGCTGAAAGGCGTCGACGCCCGCGGCTTTGTGTTCTTCACCCATGTCACCAGCGCCAAGGGCCAGCAGCTGGCGGCCAATCCCCGCGCGGCCCTGGTGTTCCACTGGAAGTCGCTGCGGCGCTCGGTGCGCGTGCGCGGGGCGGTCGAAGGCGTGGGCGAGGCCGAGGCCGACGCCTATTTCGCCACCCGCGCGCGCAGCGCCCAGATCGGCGCCTGGGCCTCGGACCAGTCGAAACCCATGCCCGATCCCCTGGCCCTGGAGCGGCGCGTGGCCGAAATGGCGCTGAAGTTCGGCGTCAGCCAGCCGCCCCGGCCGCCGAACTGGTCAGGCTATCGGCTGGCGCCACAGACCATGGAGTTCTGGCGCGACCGCCCGTTCCGCCTGCACGAACGGCTGCTGTTCACCCGCGCCGGCGAACACTGGACGACCCAGCGACTGTTTCCTTGAGCGGCGAAGAGACCTGGGACGCCGTCGCCGAATGGCTCGCGCGCCAGTCGGAGCGCACCATCGAAACCTCCTGCGCCCGGGTGTTCCTGGGCCGCGACCTTGCGTGGAAGATCAAGCGGCCCGTGCGCCTGCCGTTCCTCGATTTTTCCACCCTCGAGCGGCGCAAATGGGCCCTGGACCGCGAACTGGCCTTCAACCGCCGTTGGGCGCCCGACATCTATCGCCGCGTCCGGGCGGTGACGCGCGAGGGGCCCGGGTTGACGCTCGACGGGCCGGGCGAGGCCATCGAATGGCTGCTGGAAATGCGCCGCTTCGATCCCGACGCCGTGGTGGCCAATCATCCCGGGGCGTTGGACGGCGAGCTGGCGGAGAGCCTCGGCCGCCTCATCGCCCGCGGCCATATCGAAGCGCCGGCGGCGCCCGACGACGGCGGCGCGGCCTCCCTGAGCTACACCATGGCCACTAACGAAGAGAGCCTGCGCCACACCGCCTCGTCTTTTGAGCCTGGCGCCGTGGAACGCCTCATCGCCCGCAGCGGGGCGGCCCACGATGCGCTGATCCCATTGCTGGAGGCTCGCCGCCAGGCCGGTTTCGGCCGCGCCTGCCATGGCGACATGCACCTCGGCAACATCCTGCTCGAGGATGGCCATCCGATTCCTTTCGATTGCCTCGAGTTCAACGATCGCCTGAGCCGCATCGACGTGCTGTACGACCTGGCTTTCCCGGTGATGGATCTGGTGGCGCGCGGCCGAACCGGGATCGCCAACAGGTTGCTCAACGCCTGGCTGGACGAGGCCGCCCGCGGCTTGCCGGAGACCAACTGGGCCGGACTTGCCTGCCTGCCCCTGTTCTTGGCCGTGCGCGCCGCCGTCCGGGCCCATGTCAATGCCTCCACCGGCGAGGTCGGCGCCGCCGAACGCTATCTGGCCGCCGGCGAAGGCTTTCTCGAACCCCCGGCCCGGCGGCTGTTCGCCATTGGCGGCCTCTCCGGGGTCGGCAAGACCCATTTCGCCCGCATCCTGGCCCCGCTTATCGCCGGCGCCCCGGGGGCGGTCATCCTGCGCAGCGACGAGATCCGCAAACGCCTGGCCGGCGCCGGCGCGCTCGAACCCCTGCCCGCCGGCGCCTACACGCCCGCCGAAGACGCGCGCGTGCACGAGGAGATGTTCAGCCTCGCCGCGACCCTCCTCAGCGCCGGGCGCGCGGTCGTCCTCGACGCCACCTTCCTGGCCCCGGAGCGCCGTCGGCAAGCCGGGCGCCTGGCGGCGGAGATCGGGGTCCCGTTCAGGCCGCTGTGGCTGGAGGGCGAGGCCGATCTGCTGCGCGCGCGCCTGACCGGGCGCGGGCCTGACGCCTCCGACGCCGGCATTGCGGTGCTGGAAAGTCAGCTCATTCGCGACCTCGGCCCGCTCGCCTGGCCACGCCTCTCCGCCCGGGCGGACTTCGCGCGCGAGGCCGCTCGCCTCGCCGGCGGTTGACGGGAACCGGACGGCTTGCACATGATTCAACGCGACTTTTCAGGAGGAACGCGCATGCGCGGTCTGATGCAGGACTGGCCTCTAACGGTCGACAAGATCCTGGAGCATGCGGCCAACTGGCATGCGAACCGCGAGGTGGTCACTCGCAGCCTCGAAGGCCCCATCGTCCGCACCACCTATGGCGAGATTTTCGACCGCGCCAAGCGCCTCTCGGCGGCCCTGCGCGAACTTGGCGTCAAGCCTGGCGACAGGGTCGCCACCCTGGCCTGGAACTCCGCCCGCCACGTGGAGGCCTGGTATGCGGTCATGGGCATCGGCGCGGTGTGCCACACGCTCAATCCGCGCCTGTTCGCCGACCAGCTCTGCTACATCATCAATCACGCCGCCGATAAGGTGCTCATCACTGACGCCACCTTCCTGCCGGTCCTGGCCGAACGCCGCGCCGACATGCCCACCGTCGAGCGGATCATCGTCCTGGGCGAGGCGGACCGGGTGCGCGCCACCGGTTTCGAGGGGGCGCTGGCCTCCGAGGCCCTGATCGGCGCGCATGACGCCGACTGCGCCTGGGGCGGCTTCGACGAGCACACCGCCTGCGGGCTTTGCTATACCTCGGGCACCACGGGCAATCCCAAAGGCGTGCTCTATTCGCACCGCTCCAATTTCCTGCACACCCTGGTCACCCTGCAGACCGATGTCATGGGCCTGTCGGCGCGCGACACGGTGCTGGCCGTGGTGCCCATGTTTCACGCCAACGCCTGGGGCCTGACCTTCTCCTGCCCGGCCGTCGGGGCCAAGCTGGTCATGCCGGGGCAGAAGCTCGACGGGGCGTCGATCCTCGAGCTCCTGGAGACCGAGGCGGTCACGTTCTCGGCCGCCGTGCCGACCGTTTGGCAGATGCTTCTGGCCCACCTGCGCGACACCAAGGCCCGGCCCAGCACCCTCAAAAGGGTGGTGATCGGCGGCTCGGCGGTGCCGGAGGCCATGCTCCGGGCCTTCCACGACGACTATGGCGTGGAGGTCGTCCACGCCTGGGGCATGACCGAGACCTCGCCGCTCGGCACCCTGGGCAGTCCGACCCATGAGATCGCCGCCCTGAGCTTCGAGGAGCAGGTCCCGTATCGGCTCAAACAAGGGCGCGCGCCGTTGGGTATCGAGCTCAAGCTCGCCGATGACGCCGGAGCGCCACGCCCGCATGACGGCGAAAGTTTTGGCCGCCTCAAGGTCAAGGGACCGTTCGTCGCCGGCGGCTATTTCAAGGGCGAGGGCGGGGAGATCCACGACGAGGACGGTTTCTTCGACACCGGCGACGTGGCCACCATCGATCCGGCCGGCTACATGCAGATCACCGACCGGGCCAAGGACGTGATCAAATCCGGCGGCGAGTGGATCAGCTCCATCGAGATCGAGAACATCGCCGCCGGCCATCCCAAGGCCTACATGGCCGCGGTCATTGGCGTCGCCCATCCGAAGTGGGACGAGCGCCCGCTGCTGCTGGTCAAGCTGAAGGACGGCGAAACCGCCCAGCCCGAAGAGTTCCTGCGCTTCCTCGATGGCAAGATCGCCCGCTGGTGGATGCCTGATGACGTGGTGTTCGTCGACGACATCCCGCTCGGAGCCACCGGCAAGATCGACAAGAAGCTCATCCGCCAGCGCTTCGAGGGCTACAAGCTCCCGACCGCCAAGGCCGCGGTGGGCTGAGGATCAGGCCGCCAGTCGGTATTCAGCCTCCAGTCCCGGCGCGCCGTCGCTGGTCACCCGCCCCGTCCGCACCAGCTCCAGCATGTGGGCCAGGACCGAATGGGCGGCGGCCGGCCACAGCCGCGAGTCCACCGCGGCATAGAGTCTCGGCACCATGGCCTTGATGTGGGTCTCGCCGCCGGCGAGCTCGGCCACGATCTGCCGCTCCCGTTCCCGGCGGTGTTCGGCATAGGCGTCGATGAACGGCGACACCTGGGTGATCGGCGGCCCATGGGTGGGCCACAAGGTCGCGAAACGGCGCGCCTTCACCCGCTCCAGGCTGGCCATATAGGCGCCCATGTCACCATCGGGCGGGGTGATCACCGTTGTCGACCAGCCCATGATGTGGTCGCCGCTGAACAGGGCGTTCTCCTCGGCAAGCG
>DASXMK010000047.1:0-2474 GCA_036495705.1 Caulobacteraceae bacterium
ACCGCTGTTTGGTGATCCATACCGGCCGGGCCGGATCAAAGCCGCTAGGGCCATCTTCGACCGCGAACAGCCGGTCGCCGGGAAAGGCCGCGCCTGGCGCCAGACACACCCTGGCAACCTTCTGCGGGGTAAAACCCTTGATCGGGTGTTGAAAAAGTGCCGCGATGTGGCCGGTCATGGCGCCTTCCTGCCATTGATTGCACCGCTAGGCGGACCAGGACGGGCGATGATGCGCGAACCGCAGACGGCGCCGGACAAGCCGCCCGCGAACGGCGCCGGTGTCAAGCCAAAGCCCATACTCGACCTGACCCTGCGCGTCGCCCCGTGGCTGGCCGTGGCCGGCATGGCCCTGTGGAACCGGCGTCGCAAGCCGCTCGAACCGCCGCAACGCCTCTCGCCCGAGGCGTTCGACGTCGTCGAGCCGCATCGCGGCCGCATGGCCAACGCGCCGTGGCAGATCCCGCCGCTCGGCTGGAAGGACATCGCCTGGCGCAGCTATCACGAATACGGCCGCACGCGGCTGCCGGCCCTGGCCGGCGGGGTGACCTTTTATCTGCTGCTGGCGACGTTTCCCGCGGTGGCCGCGTTTGTCTCGCTTTACGGCCTGTTCTCCAATGTCGACACCGCCGAGCATCAGTTCCTGCATCTGGCGCGGGTGTTCCCAAGCGACGCCGTCAATCTCGTCGGCGACCAGATGGTGCGCATCGCCGCTCAGAAGCACGGGGCCCTGGGCGCCGCCCTCGGCGTCAGCGCCGCGGTCTCGATCTGGAGCGCCAACGCCGGCATGAAGGCGCTCTTCGACGCCGTCAACATCGCCTACAAACAGCGCGAGAACCGGCCCTACGTGCACATGACCGCGATCACCTACGCGGCCACTGTGGCGGCCATGGTCTTCATCGTCACCACCACCGGCGTGGCCCTGGCGGTCCCCGACGCCCTGCACGATCTGGGCTTCCATCACATCGCGCCGTGGTGGGACCCGCTGCGCTGGCTGGGCATCCTGGCCATGGCGACGCTTGCCTTCACCCTGGTCTATCGCTTCGGGCCCAACCGGCGGCCGCCCAAGTGGCGCTGGCTGGTTGGCGGCGGCCTGTTCGCGGCCGTGGCCTGGATGGCCGGGTCGCTCGGTTTCACCTGGTATCTCAACACCTTCACGCACCTCGGCGTCACCTACGGCTCGCTGGGCGCGATGATCGGCTTCATGCTGTGGATGTGGTTTTCGGTGATGATCGTGCTCTTGGGGGCGGAACTGAATTCCGAAATCGAGCACCAGACCGCCTGCGACACCACCATCGGCCCGACCCAGCCCATGGGTGAGCGCGGGGCGGCGGTGGCCGATAGCGTCGGGTCGGCGTTCACCGCCTCGCCCCGGCAAATGCGCGACTGGGTCGGGACCACGATCGCCGGCGCCGCCCGCGATGTCTGGCGCTGGCTTCGCGGGCTGATCATCCGCCGATGACGCCGAATTCTCCTCCCCCCTTGGGAGGGGGACCGCGAAGCGGTGGAGGGGGCCGAATCGCACGTGCTGTGAGCGCAAGCCCCCCTCCCCGGCTTCGCCGGTACTCCCCCCAGAAGGGGGAGAGAAACAAGGCATCGCAAAACCTTCATCGGACATTCATCCCCCTGTCGCGCTGCGGCATGACTCTTCGGGCCAAGACTTCGCGCAATCTGGGGTCCGCGCCGACCGGCGATATCGACCCTCCGAAAACAAACGGGGGCGCACATGAGTCACCAGCGTATTTCTCTCGCCACTCTGTGCTGCGCGAGCGCCATCGGCTTGGTCCACAGCGCGAACGCGGCTGACGCCACGTCTTCAGTGAGCGAGGTCGTGGTCACCGCCCCCCGCCAGGAGATCACCGCGCGGGTGGTGCAGATGACGGCGCCCAATCTGATCAGCGTGCGGGCCATCGAAACCATCAAGAAATACCCGGACTTCAACGCCGCCGAAGCGCTGGGCCGGATGCCCGGGATCTCGCTTTCCAGCGACACCGGCGAGGGCCGGTTCGTGCAGATCCGCGGCATCGACGCCAACCTCGACGGGGCCACCTATGGCGGCGTCCCGTTGCTGAACACCTACGCCGGCGGCACCGAGTCGGGCGGCGGCGGGCGGGCGGTGGAGTTCGACACCATCCCCACCGGGGCCATCGACGGCATTATCGTCACCTACACCCTGCTGCCTGACCATGAAGCCGAGGGCCTGGGCGGCTCCATCGAGCTGACACCCCGGACCGCGGCCAACATCACCAAGCCGTTCGTCGATGTCGATGTCGGCTGGGGCGACGAGCTGCTGCGCCCGCGCACCGGCCCGTTCAACGCCGAGATCGCGTTTGGGGCCCGGTTCGGTTTCGGCGACCACGGGCTCGAGCTCCAGAACGGGCCGGTCGAGGAGCCCCGGGCGGGGTTCTTTTCCAACCCGACGCCGTTCTCGTTCGTGTTCAGCGCCTCGCGCAAGGACGACCGGCGCGCCATCGACG
>DASXMK010000048.1:0-3549 GCA_036495705.1 Caulobacteraceae bacterium
TGATCACCGCCCCGCCGCCCAGTTCCGGGGGCGTGGCCTTGCTGCAGATGCTGGGCATGAAGGCAGACGCCGCGCCCCTGTTCGCCGGCCGGGCCCTGAACAGCGCGCAGTACGTGCATCTGGTGGCCGAGATCGAAAAGCGCGTGTTCGCCGACCGCGCGCAGTACCTGGGCGATCCGGATTTCGCCAAGGTTCCGGTCGCCGCCCTGCTGGCCCCGGACTACCTGGCCCGGCGGGCGCGTCAGATCGATCCGGCCAAGCCCTCGCCGACGGCGGCGGTGACGCCGGGCTTGGAGAAGCCGCAGACCACCCACTATTCGATCGTCGACAAGTGGGGGAACGCGGTCTCCACCACCTACACCCTGAACGGCGAGTTCGGCTCCGGCGAAGTGGTCGAGGGAGCCGGGTTCCTGATGAACGACGAGATGGACGATTTCTCGGCCAAGCCCGGCGCGCCCAATCAGTTCGGGGTGGTCGGCGGGGCGGCCAACGCCATCGCCCCCGGCAAGCGGCCTCTGTCGTCGATGACCCCGACCATCCTGACCCGGAACGGCCGCGTCGCCATGGTCATCGGCACGCCGGGCGGCTCGCGCATCTTCACCGCCATCTTCCAGGTGCTGGTCGACGCCTACGACTTCCATCTGCCCCTCAAGGCGGCCATCGATGCGCCGCGCTACCACCATCAGCTGCTGCCGCCGGACACGATCTACTGGGAACCCTACGCCCCGTTCCCGCCCGGCCTGGCCGCGGCCCTGAAGGCGCGCGGCTATCGCCTCGAAGAGGGCTTCGACACCGACATGGCCGCCATCGAAATCGAGGGCCGGGCGCCGGTCCTGGCCCCCGATCCCCGGGCCCGAGGGGTGGGGCTGGTTGTTCCGTAGGGACTTGGCCTTTCGGTTGACACCCCACGGCGCGAGCTTCAGAACACGCCCCGCAGCCGCGGAGGAGTTGAAAGGGCGCCATGGTCGAGACTCTCGGCAAGGCCCGCCCGCTTTCCCCAAATTGGCAGAACTGGCGCTGGCACGTCACCATGACGGCCTCGATCCTGCACCGCGTGG
This sequence comes from Caulobacteraceae bacterium, assembly GCA_036495705.1. GTDB lineage: Bacteria > Pseudomonadota > Alphaproteobacteria > Caulobacterales > Caulobacteraceae > Acaudatibacter. The sequence goes on from DASXMK010000048.1 coordinate 1,059, forward strand.
CTGGCATGCTGCTCTATCTCGGCCTGCTGGTCCTGGCCGGGTGGGCTCTGGCCCTGGCGCAAGGGTCCGAGCCTTTCGCCGCCTACGCCCGCCTGCTGATAAGCGCCCCGGGTGTGGGGCTGCTGTTCCTCATCACCCTGTCGGGGTTCTTCCATCTGGCCAACGGCATCCGCCACCTGGCCTGGGATCTCGGTTTCGGCTTCAAGCTCAAGACCGCCGATGCCACGGCCTGGGTCGCCCTCGGGTTCGGCCTCCTGGCCACGGCGGCGTTCTGGTGGCGCCTCTCGAGCTTGGGCGTCTTCCATCATGGCTGACCTGCGCACGCCCCTGAACCGCGCGCGGGGCCTGGGCTCGGCCAAGCACGGCGTCGGCCATTTCATCGGCCAGCGGGTTTCGGCCGCCGCCCTGGTGATCCTGATGTGCTGGGCGTTTTCCCAGACGCCGGGCCTGGCCGTCGGCGGCTATGACGCCGCCCGCGCCTGGCTGGCCCACCCGCTCAACGCGGCGCTGGCCAGCCTGCTGGCGATCACCGGCTTCTACCACGCCCAGCTTGGCATGCGGGTGATCATCGAGGATTACTTCGAAGCGCCAATCCCGCGCACCGCCCTGCTGGTGGCCAACGCCTTCGTCGCCTGGACGGCGGCCGCCGTGGCGGTGATCAGCCTCTTAAAGGTCGCCTTCGCCGGCGGCGGAGCCTGACCGTGGCCGCCTATGAGCTGATCGACCACGCGTTCGACGTCGTCGTCCTGGGGGCCGGCGGCTCGGGCCTCAGAGCCGCGCTCGGCTGCGCCCAGGCCGGGCTGAAGACCGCCTGCATCAGCAAGGTGTTCCCGACCCGTTCGCACACCGTGGCCGCCCAGGGCGGCATCGCCGCCTCGCTCGGCAATATGAGCCCCGACGACTGGCGCTGGCACATGTACGACACCGTCAAGGGCTCGGACTGGCTGGGCGACCAGGACGCCATCGAATACCTGGTGCGCAACGCCCCGGCCGCGGTCTACGAGCTGGAGCACTGGGGCCTGCCGTTCTCGCGCACCGCCGACGGGCGCATCTACCAGCGGGCCTTCGGCGGCATGACCCGCAACTTCGGCGAAGCCCCGATCCAGCGCACCTGCGCCGCCGCCGACCGCACCGGCCACGCCATGCTGCACGCCATGTACGGCCAGTCGCTGAACCACGCCGTGGAGTTTTTCATCGAATATTTCGCCCTCGACCTGATCATGGACGAGGGCGTGTGCCGCGGCCTGACCGCCTGGAAACTGGACGACGGCACCCTGCACCGCTTCCGCGCCCAGACCACGGTGATCGCCACCGGCGGCTATGGCCGGGCCTACGCCAATTGCACCGGGGCCCACACCCAGACCGGCGATGGCAACGGCATGGTGCTGCGCGCTGGCCTGCCGCTGCAGGACATGGAGTTCATCCAGTTCCACCCCACCGGCATCTATGGGGCCGGCTGCCTGATCACCGAGTGGGCGCGCGGCGAGGGCGGCTATCTGACCAATTCCGAGGGCGAGCGGTTCATGGAGCGCTACGCCCCGTCGGTGAAGGACTTGGCCCCGCGCGACATGGTCAGCCGGGCCATGACCATCGAGATCCGCGATGGCCGCGGCGTGGGCCCGAAGAAGGACCACATTTTCCTGCACCTCGACCACCTGGACCCCAAGCTGCTGCACGAGCGCTTGCCGGGCATCTCGGAGACCGCGCGGATCTTCGCCGGGGTCGATGTGACCAAGGAGCCGATCCCGGTGGTGCCGACGGTGCACTACAACATGGGCGGGGCGCCGACGAACTATCACGGCGAGGCCTTGACCAAGGCGGGCGATGACACCGACGCGGTGGTGCCCGGGCTGATGGCGGTGGGTGAAGCGGCGTGCGTCTCGGTGCACGGGGCCAATCGCCTGGGCTCCAATTCCCTGGTCGACCTGGTGGTGTTCGGCCGCGCCGTCGGCCTGCGCTGCGCCGAGCTCTTGAAGTCCGGGACCACCCAGCCCGAGCCCAGGCCTGAATGGACCGAGCCGCACCTGGCCCGCTTCGATCGCCTGCGCGCGGCGGCGGGCAATGTCAGCACGGCGGAACTGCGCAACGAGATGCAGCAGGCCATGCAGGACGACGCCGCAGTGTTCCGCACCGCCGAGACCCTGACGTCGGGCATCGAGCGCATGGCCCAGGTCCACGCCCGGCGGGCGGACCTCAAGATCACCGACCGCAGCCTGATCTGGAACAGCGATCTGATGGAGACCCTGGAGCTGGAGAACCTGATCGCCCAGGCGGTGGTCTCGGTTGCCGGGGCGCTCAACCGCGCCGAGAGCCGCGGCGCCCATGCCCGCGAGGACTTTCCCGAGCGCGACGACGCCCGCTGGATGAAACACACCCTGGCCTGGTTCGACGACGCCGCCGGGGCGGTGCGCATCGATTACCGCCCGGTGCACGACTACACGATGAGCAACGACGTTTCCGCCTTCCCGCCCAAGGCGCGGGTGTACTGATG
>DASXMK010000049.1:0-4476 GCA_036495705.1 Caulobacteraceae bacterium
CGAGGACGCCGAGATCGTCCTGGGCGCCGGCCGCTTCATCCCCGGCTTCGAGGAGCAACTCACCGGCGCCACCGCCGGCCACACCCAGAGCGTCAACGTCACCTTTCCCGAGACCTATCAGGTCGAGCGTCTGAAGGGCCAGGCGGCCGAATTCGAAGTCAAGGTCAAGGAAGTGCGGGCGCCCAAGGAGGCCAAGCCCGACGACGCCCTGGCCGTCAGCCTGGGGCTTTCGGATCTTGGCGCCCTGCGCGAGGCGGTGCGCGCCAACCTCGAGGGCGAATACCAGGGCGCTTCGCGCTTCAAGCTCAAGCGCGCCCTCCTGGACCAGCTCGACGCCCGCCACGACATTCCTCTGCCGCCGCGCATGGTCGAGGCTGAGTTCGAGGCCATTTGGCGCCAGGTCCAGGCCGATGAGGAAAAGAGCGGCCGCGCGCCGGAGGACGAAGGCAAGTCTGAGGACACCCTGCGGGCCGAATACCGCAAGATCTCCGAGCGCCGCGTGCGCCTGGGCCTGGTCCTGGCCGAGATCGGCCGGCGCGCCAACGTCGCCATCTCCGATCAGGAGATGACCGAGGCCCTGCGCGCCGAGGCCCGGCGCTATGGCGACATGGCCCAGCGCATGTTCGACTTCCTGCGCGAGAACCCTCAGGCCCAGGCCGGGGTGCGCGCGCCGTTGTATGAGGAGAAGGTCGTCGACCTGATTCTTGGCAAGGCGCAGGTCAGTGATCTCGAGGTCTCGAAGGAGACCCTGCTCGCCGAGGACGAACTTCCCGAGGGCATTTCCGCTCCGGCCAAACCGGCCAAGGCCGCCAAGGCGAAGGCGGCCCCAAAAGCCAAGGCGGAGAAAGTCGAGACCGCGCCGGCCGAAGCCAAAGCTCCGGCCAGGGCCAAAGGACCGGCCAAAAAAGTCCCGGCCACGGCCGAAGCGGCCAAGCCAAAAGCCGCCGCCAAGAAGCCGGCTAAGCCCAAGGTGTGATCGCCGCCTAGTGTGCCGGATTTGAAGTTCGCCAGCTCTTGGGTCGCACGCCGTACGAACTTCAAATCCGAAAAGCACATTGGAAACCCATGCGTTGCTAGTGGCTGGAGATTCAAATTCGCATTTGCTCTCCACAACGCGCTGGCGAATTTTTGAATCGCCACACGAGCCAGCGCGGCCTTGCATGGGGCGTGGGGCAGGGCGATATCAGGCGCACGTTATTTCAAGGACCGCCCATGAGCTTCGATACGCCTGTCCATTCCCTCAACCTCGTGCCGATGGTGGTCGAGCAGTCGAGCCGCGGCGAGCGCGCCTTCGATATCTTCTCGCGGCTGTTGCGCGAGCGGGTGGTGTTCCTGAACGGTCCCGTGGACGATGGCATGTCGGCGCTGATCTGCGCCCAGCTGCTCTACCTGGAATCGGAATTCCCCAAGAAGCAGATCGACATGTACATCAACTCGCCTGGCGGCATCGTCACCTCGGGCCTGGCGATCTACGACACCATGCAATACGTCCGCTGCCCGGTGGCCACCACCTGCATGGGCATGGCCGCGTCCATGGGATCGTTCCTGCTGGCCGCTGGCGAGCCCGGCCTGCGCGTGGCGCTGCCTAACGCCCGCATCATGGTCCACCAGCCATCCGGCGGCTTCCAGGGCAAGGCGTCGGACATCGAACGCCATGCTGAAGACATCCTGAAGACCAAGCGTCGGCTAAACGAACTCTATGCCAAACATACCGGCCGCACCTACGAAGAGGTCGAGCGCACCCTCGACCGCGACCATTTCATGGACGCCGAAGAGGCCAAGGCCTGGGGCATCGTCGATAACATCTACGAGAGCCGCGCCTCCTCGGAGACTGCGGCCGCGGCGACCGGCTAGGTCTCAGTCCCGCCAAGCCGGGGTCCGCACGGACAATGCGAAGCTCCAGTGTGACGGCTATCGTCTTGGCCCTCGCTGGGTGTTTGGCCGGGTGCGCGACCTCACCGGCGTCGGGTCCCACCGATCGCGAGCGGCTGTTCAAATCGTGCGCCGACCGCGGCGGCTTCCTGGTCCCGATACCTGGCGCCCACGCCACCAACGATGCAGCCAACTTCGCCTGCGAGCTCCACGGCGGCCGGCCGCACCCCTGACCGCTCCCGGGCGGCGGCATACCGGCGACCTTGGCGATGGGAGCCAAAGCTCAGGTCCGTTTGGCCAGAGCCGCCTCCACCCGGCGCAGCAGCGCCGCTTGGCCGGCGGCCCCATCCACTTTGAGCCGTTCGAAGTCGCCGCCGTCCACGGCGCGGACATCGGCGAACAGCCCGGCCGGATCCTCGTGGAAATGCAGGAAGGCGCGCGAGCGCACGTAGAACACGCCACGGCTGCGTTCCTTGAGCGCGTCAAATGCGCGCAGGCGGGCCAGCAGCGGCTCCAGCCGGGCCAGGGCCTGGACGCCGGCGTGTTTCATGGCCGACCGCTGAACAGCTTCATGCCCGGCTCGTCGGCCAGAGCCAGCATTTGTTTGTCGCCATCGCTGTCGCCGTAGGCGGCGTCCAGCCGGACCTCGTCCCCGAACGCGGCTCGAAGACGCGCGACTTTCTCCGGGCCGCGGCAGTTCGGCCCGTCCAGATCGCCGGTGGCGATGTCGTCGGCGGAGAAGCCGAGGCGCGTGCCGATCACGCTCTCGGCCCCCAGCCCGCGCGCGAAAGGGGCCACCAAAATCTCCGGCGAGGCGGTCACCACGGTCAGCCTGGCGCCCTGCTTTTGCCATTGTTTCCAGCATCTTATGGCATCCGGGCGGAACAGGCGGCGAGCATGGGAAGCGGCGAAGGCGTCGGCCTGGGCGATCAGATCGGCTCGCGCCTGGCCACGCAGGAATTCGCGCACGGTGGCGGCTTTCAGTCGCTCGCGATCGCGGTGGCGGGCGTAAGCCAGGGCCGGGCCGGCCAGCCTCGCCATGCCCAGGCCGAAGCGAGCGGTCCCGAACCGCCAGGCCAGGAACGCCAGGAAGCTGTCGCGCCAGGTCAGGGTGCCGTCGAAATCGAAGGCCACGAGCGGTCGATAGGGCGCGGGCCCCTGGTCCGGCGCGTCAATCAGCCCCATATCGACCCCGCCCCGGCTGGGGCGCCCCCGATGAAACCGCCGCCCCCGATACGGCTTGGTAACCATCTCAGGCTTGTGATCCGCGTTCGGATCGGGGAATGTCAAGGGTGACACGTGCCCGAAGCGGCGTCTGACGCGTTCCGTTTCCGCGCCGCGCGGGGTATGTCAGTATCAGTCCGGGCCGGCGCTCCGGAGAGTGAGAAGCGACGACTATGACCAAGGCCGCCAGCGGCGACAGCAAGAGTACGCTCTACTGCTCTTTCTGCGGCAAGAGTCAGCATGAGGTGCGCAAGCTTATCGCGGGTCCGACCGTGTTCATCTGTGATGAATGCGTCGAACTGTGCATGGATATCATCCGTGAAGAGACGAAGATCACGTTCGTCAAATCAAAGGATGGGGTGCCGACGCCGCGCGAAATCAGGGAAGTCCTCAACGATTACGTGATTGGCCAGGAGCACGCCAAGAAGGTGCTGTCGGTGGCCGTGCACAATCACTACAAGCGTCTGAACCACGCCCAGAAGAACAACGACGTCGAGCTGGCCAAATCCAACATCCTGCTGGTCGGTCCGACCGGGGTCGGCAAGACCCTGCTGGCCCAGACCCTGGCCCGAATCATCGACGTGCCATTCACCATGGCCGACGCCACCACCCTCACCGAAGCCGGCTATGTCGGCGAGGATGTGGAGAATATCATCCTCAAGCTGCTGCAGGCCGCCGACTACAACGTCGAGCGTGCGCAGCGCGGCATCGTCTACATCGACGAAGTCGACAAGATCAGCCGCAAGTCCGACAACCCCTCGATCACCCGCGATGTCTCGGGCGAAGGCGTCCAGCAGGCCCTGCTCAAGATCATGGAGGGCACGGTGGCTTCGGTGCCCCCGCAGGGCGGCCGCAAGCACCCGCAGCAGGAATTCCTGCAGGTCGACACCACCAACATGCTGTTCATCTGCGGCGGGGCCTTCTCCGGACTTGAGAAGATCATCACAAGCCGCGGGAAAGGCACGTCAATCGGTTTTTCAGCTAAGGTCTCCGATCCGGACGACCGGCGCACCGGCGAGGTCCTGCGCCAGGTCGAGCCCGATGACCTGCAGCGCTTCGGCCTGATCCCCGAGTTCATCGGCCGCCTGCCGGTGATCGCCACCCTCGACGACCTCGACGAACCAGCCTTGGTCAAGATCCTGACCGAGCCGAAGAACGCCCTGGTCAAGCAATACCAGCGCCTGTTCGACATGGAGAATGTCGGCCTGGGCTTCACTGAGGACGCGCTCAAGGCCGTCGCCCGCAAGGCCATCGCCCGCAAGACCGGCGCGCGTGGTTTGCGCTCGATCCTGGAAGGTATCCTGCTCGAGACCATGTTCGAGCTACCGACCCTTCAGGGCGTCGAGGAGGTGGTGGTCAACGCCGAGGTCGTCGAGGGCC
>DASXMK010000050.1:0-1744 GCA_036495705.1 Caulobacteraceae bacterium
CCGAGGCTTACGCCCACTACGCCAAGGTCGCCGCCGTCAGCGAGGCGGACTACAGCTCGACCGGGATGATGATCAGCGCCTGCCTGGCCCTGGGCGATGAGCAGGGCGCCATGCGCGCCGCCCGCATGACCCTGGAGCGGGTGGAAAAGGTGGTGGCCCAGGATCGCAGCGCCGGCGGGGCCATGGCCTACGGGGTCGGCGCGCTGGCGCTGCTGGGCCAGGCCGAGCAGGCCAAGGAATGGATCGTCCGGGCGCTGATGATCGACGCCGACAACCTGCTGATGCGCTACAATTTCGCCTGTGCGCTGGCCGTGCACCTCAAGGACGCCGAGGCGGCGCTGGAGCAGCTGACCCCGGTGCTGGAAGGCGGCCCGGCGCGGCTGATCCACGCCGCCCGGACGGACCCGGACCTCGACCCGGTGCGCGGCGATCCACGGTTCGCGGTGATGCTGGCCAAGGCCGAGGCCCGCCTGGCCAAAACCGCGGGCTGAACCGCAGAGACGCAGAGGCGCAGAGAAACCCCGCTCTTCCCCGCCAAAGCGGGGACCCGGGTTAAGGACACGAAGGACACCAAGGGATCGGGGGCCAAGACCGAGTCCAATCCGCTTCCTGTTTTTGCGCGCGCAGCGCGCCTTGGTGAACTTGGTGTTCTTGGTGGTTAAATCCCCTCTGCGTCTCTGCGCCTCTGCGGTTCGACGTTCCGGGCGCCTGAACCGTTGCGCTTGAAGAAGGCGACTACGGCGGCGGACACGGGGCGAGGAAACTCATATGGGGCAGCAGCCGGCGAACCACCGTTTCATGGCTTCGGGGCGCCGATCGCGGCGCGGGTGGCGCGGGCGGCGAGGACGACGCGCAGCTGGCTATCGAGCGCGGCGCGCTGGGTGGGGGTGAACATCGGGTAGTGGAAAAGGTTGAGGCCGGCGGCGCTCTCGATGCCGGTCGGCCCGACGAAAATATAGCTGCCCTGGTAGGCGCCGATGAGGTCGTGGCCGTCGCCGAGGTAGGCGAGGTCGAGGTCCATGGCGCAGTCCTCCAGGTCCGGCACGTCCTGGGCGGCGACCACGAAATGCGGCGGGGCCGGAGAGGCGCGCCAGCACACGCCCTCGGCGGCCGGGGCCCCGGGATCGGACGAGCCCTGACAGCCGGCGGTCAGCACGAGGACGGCGAGGATCAGCGGCGCGCGCATGGCGCGCCCAAGGTGCGCCTAAGTCGGCGCGAAGCTCAAGCTCCGCTGCCGTAGGGCCGGGTGAGGACCTCGAGGAAATGACCGTCGGGATCGGGGAAATAGACGCCGCGGCCGCCGTCGCGGTGATTGATCTCGCCTGGGCGGGTCTGGGCCGGATCGGCCCAGTGATCGAGCTTGCGCTCATGAATGCGGGTTAGCACGGCGTCGAAATCGGCGTCTTCGATCAGGAAGGCGTAATGCTGGGGCGCGATCTCGCGCTCGCGGCGCATGAAATCGAGCGAGACGCCGTTGTCGAGGGCGACCACGTCGAACGGTCCGAAATGGCCGGGCGGCGGGCGCCCAAGCATGTCGGCCAGGAACTGGGCCGAGGCCTTGGGGTCCTTGCACCAGACGATGGTGTGGTTGAGCTGCGCGGCCATGGGCGGCCTCCCTTGTGTTTGAAACTGAGGTGGGGCGCGGAGGGGCGATTTCAATAAATCACCCTCCTTGTGGGCAAAGAGAAGCGCCGGCGTTCTCTCCCCCCTCAGGGGGGAGGCCCGGCGATAGCCGGGAGGGGGG
>DASXMK010000051.1:0-4455 GCA_036495705.1 Caulobacteraceae bacterium
ACCGCGGCGGCGCGCTCGCGTTCGCGCGAGCGGGCCCGGGCCTCGAACATATTGGCCACCACCCCGCTCAGCGTGGCCACCACCGCGCCCAGGGTGACGGCGGCCAGGGTTTCGGCATGGGCGTTGGCGGCCAGCTCGGACAGGCGCAGCGGCACGTCCCTCCCCTTCGCGTTTCCGCCACGTGGTCTAGCGGAATTGGCCCCGGCGCACCACGTCTCACCCCGAGGGACCGCGACCCTTACGACGAGGTTTTCATGTATCGCACCGACCCCGAACTGCTCGCCATCCGCCGCAGCGTCGAACGCGTCGGCCGGTTCTCCGACGGCCTGCTGCGCATCGGGCCGTTCCGGCTCGGGGCCGAGGCGGCGCTCTCCTGGATCCCCGGCGTGGGCGAGGCCTATGGCGCCGCGGCCGCCGTTTTCCTGATCGGCCAAGGCCTGCGCGCCGGCGTTCCCCTGACCACGCTGGCGGTCTGCGCCGCGCTGATGGGCGGGCGCACCCTGATCACCGCCGTGCCCATCGGCGGGCCCTTGGCCGCCGACGCCCTGGCCCTGCATGGCCTCTCGGCGCGGATGATCGTCTCCGCTATCGATGCCGAACTGGCCCGCCGGGGCCGCCCGTCCCCGCCGCCGCGCCGCCGCTGGCTTGGACGCCCGCTCGCCGCTTGAGCCTTCTTCCGCGCTGCGACGTTTTTTCAAATTGCCACCGGCCGCGGCGCGGCCGCACATGGCCAGCATGACTGTACGGATCCTCGCCCTGGTGCTCGCGGTCGGCCTGACCTGCGCCGGTTGCGGCCCGCCGGCCGCCCAGACCGTGACCAACGTCAAGGACGGTTGCGACCAGGACCCCGACCTGGCGTTCCGCAACAAGATCGCCGTCGCCCCGCCCTTCAAGGGGGCCAGCGAACTGGACCATGACGAGCTTGTCCTGACCGTTGACTCGGGCCAGTGGAACAACCTGGGCCTCGGCATGCGGCAGCAGATCATCGCCATTTTCGATTGCGGCGACGCCGGCCCGGGCCGCTACCACAGCAATATCTACGTCCGCAGCACCGACGGGACCGACCTCATGAAAGTCTCCACGCCGGAGCTGATGCAGTGGCGCGCCGCCGGCTTGGCCGTCCTCAACGGGCTGCGCTCCGGGGTCGTGGCCACCGACGCCCAGGTGGCAAACGGCCAGCCCGATCCGAACGCGCCGGCGCAGTAGCCTTTCACTTCGTCTTCCAGCTTTCGCTTTCGGTGTAGTCGATGCGCCAGCCGGGCATGGCGCGCGGGGTGAACGGGGATGGCGGCGGCTTGGCCTGCATAGCCCGCGCCAGGCAGGCGTAGCGGGTCTCGTCGGCGATGTGGTCCTCGCCTTCGGTGTCCAGGTCTTCGGCCCGGTCGCGGTCATGCTGCAGCACCGGCACGGTGCGGATGAAGTCGCGGCAGGTCTCGAACACAAACAGCATCGGCCGCCGGCCATCGCCGGCGATGCGGGCGCGCATCTGGTCCCAGCCGGTCAGCGCCCCGGCCTCGCCCACCCGGGTGTTGTCGGCCGGCCGGAAATGCACCCCGGCGATGGCCATGCGTTCGGCCAGCGAGGGCCCGCCGTTCTCGCTGAAGATCGACGGGTCGGCCACGCCCCAGGTGACCCCATCGCCGCGCTCGCGAACCAGGATGCCCTCGGCCACCGCCTCGGCCTCGAGGCGCAGCCCTGCTCCGCTGGTTTCATGGGCGCCGTACCACTCGCGATAGCGGATCAGCGCCCCGCGCGGCAGCACCCCGTCTTCGCAGACGAAATCGTCGCTGACCACCGCCCACCAGCCGACCGAAAACGGCGCCGCATAGCCCCAGTCGAAGGCCCGGAAGCGGGTCCAGAATGACGGCAACACGCAGGGGCGGATGATGTTGCGATTGGACCATTTGTCGAAGAACGCACCCTCGATGATGTTCCAGTCTCCGTCCAGCCAGGCGCGCACCAGCTCGGCCGAGCCGCTCTGGCGCAGGCGGGCGACATACAGCGGATCCTGGTCGAGCAGGCGGCGATTGTCGCTCAGGCGGGCGGGAATGAACATCCGGTCCAGCCGCGTTGTGGTCCCGTCGAACGGGTTGGCGAAGGTCTCCTCGAGGATTCGCCGCGCCCCCGGATCGATGTAGCGCGCCTTGACCCAGGCGTGGCCGGCCCCGCCCGGATTGCAGGTGGCGCGGAAGGCGCAGCGCACCCCGGCGGCGCTGCGCAGGGTGGCTTTCAGTTTCCAGATCGGCCCGGGGCGCGGGAACTGCGTCAGCTCCTCCACATACACGCGCGTATAGTCATGGCCCTGGTAGAGTTCGGCGTCGGCGTCGTTGTCGAGAAAGCGGAAATACAGCACCGCCCCCGACGGCCATTCGAACCGCGAGCGGGCCTCGCGCCACACCGCGCCCAAGGGGCCATAGATCGCCCGCGCCCGGGCGATGGTCGGCTCCAAGGCGGTGCGCGTGCGCCGCACCAACAGGCCCTTGGCGTCGGGCCCAAAGGCGCTGGCGTGGAAGGCGAACTCGCCCAGCACCCCGTCGGTCTTGCCCCCGCCGCGGGCCCCGCCATAGACCACCTCGAACACTTCGCTTTGCATGAACTCGGCCTGCGGCCCGGGTTGCGGCACCCACTTCATGACTTCGGCCCATGGGTGCGGCGCCATTCGGCTTCGGTAAGCTCCCCCGGGGCCAGGCGCGGCGGCAGGCCCTGCTTCAGCCGTGCAGCGTCGGCCAGAAAGCGGTGAGCGGCGGTCATGCCGACGCCGGTGCGGAGCCGCCGGGAGTCCTCGGCGCAGTCGAACATTAGCACGATCACCGGCGCTACGTCGCTCGACCCCCCCAACTGGCGTTGGCGGACCAGGGTCTCGACCCGAGCCAGGAATGCCGGATCGCGGGCGGCTTTGTAGATGCAGGACGTGGAGTTGCGGCCATAGCCGGCCGCCACCCCCGCATGCAGATAACACAGGCCGTCGGCCACGCCCTGAGCCATGCGCTCGATACGTTGTTTGTCGGGAACGCCCATGCTTCCTCGCAAATTGCAGCATTTACATATTGCAATATGCGACGTCAGTCAAGGCCCATCCGCAGATGACGCCGATGGACGGCGCCGCCGGCAAGATTAACGCAGAGCACGCAGAGATTCGGACGAGCGGCGAAGCGCGAGGATTTGACACCAAGAACACCTGGATCACCAAGGCGCGCGAAGCGCGCGAAAAGCAGGTTAGCGAAGGCCGAAGTCGCCCCCGGATCCCTTGGTGTCCTTCGTGTCCTTGGTGTCGAAACGAAAAAAGCCTGGGTTCCGCGGTGCTGTTGTTCCTCTGCGCGCTCTGCGTCTCTCTGCGTCATCTGCGGATAACGCGGGTCGCAAACCTTACCCGCCAAGAGCCGCACGACGTCGGGCCAGGGCCTCGGCCGGCCACAGAGCCTTGGTGTCATAGTAGACCGCAAACGCCGGAACCTCCGGCGGCAGTCCCACCCAGGGCTGCTTGGAGCGGGTGAAGATATGCACGTCGGGCGCCACGGCCGAGGGATCATCCAGCGTGCCGACGCGCACGAACCGCAAGCCCGGCCGCCGGCCATAGTCACTCCACAGCGCGGTCTGGCAGGCGGGGCAGCGATAGACGTCATGCGGCCCGCCGCTGTCGGTGGGCACGGACACCGGAACCGGGCTCCCGGCCGTCACCACGATGCGATCGGTCTCGATGAGGGCGTTGAGCACGAAGGCGCTGCCGGTCTGTCGCTGGCAGTCCAGGCAGTGGCAGCAATGGGTGAACATCGGCCGCGAAGTCAGGGAAAAGCGCACCTGGCCACAGGCGCACCGGCCTTCCAACGTCTCCCCAGCGGCCATCGAAAACCTCCCTTTACCTAGGGGAAAAACCGATATGGCCCCGCGCGGAAAACTGATTTAAGTATGGCGGAAATGAGGCGGTCGCCACCAACGCCGCCCGTGCGTGAGTAGTCCCAGCGGGGGAGTAGCGTATGCCGCTCAGCTTCAACGGCATCGGCACAAGGTACTACGGTCACGCCGAGGAATCCGACAGCGGCTCGTACACCGCTACCGAGTGGATCATCTTCCTGTGGCTGCCGATCGCGCCGCTGCGCAGCTGGCGGGTGAGCCAGCGGCGCAAGGGCATGGACACCTTCCTGTATTCCAACGCCAAATACATGGTCAAACCGCAGCCGCTGAATCGGCGCCAAGTGCTCCTGGGTTATCTCTGCACGATCGTGGCCGTGGCGATCATGGTGGTGATCTGGGTGTTCGTGCGGCGCGCCTAGCGCCAGCTTTGAGCCGAATTCCCGCCCAAACCTTCTTGTTTTAGCCAACCGGGCCGAAATCGACGTCCTTGGCCTCGACCGCGGCCGCCGTCCGCCCGGGCGCGGTCTGGTAGGCCCAATAGAGGTTGGTGTGGGCGATCACCTTGTCCGGCGGCGGCGCGCCCCACTGGCTCAGGTCCTCGGT
>DASXMK010000052.1:0-4456 GCA_036495705.1 Caulobacteraceae bacterium
CCGGCGAGGGCTTGCGCAGCCCCCGCCAACTTGCCGCCGCTGATGCGCATGCCGTGGCCGATCTCCATGTCGCCGGGGGCCATGCCCGCTGGGCAGGGACCCAGCCACTTGCCGTCGATGTCGGTGACGTGGTGGCCGTTCATCGGCGCATAGGCCGCGCCGCTGACGTCGCTTTCGACATGGACATGATAAGCGGTGGCGAAGTCGCCGCTGGCCGCGCCTTTGCTGACGATGGTCCCGCCGCCGGTCATCGGACAGGTTGAGGCGAAGCTGTAGCCGCCGGTGGAATCGCGACTGGACGAGATCCCGGTGCAGTGGCTGTCCGCGAGATGCTGGCTGGCGACCCCGTGAGTGAACACCGAGGCCCGAGCTTCGGAAGTAGGATCGACGCACAGGCGCATGGCCGCCATAGGGGTAGAGCGACCATCGCGGCTGAAGCTCTGTTGCCACAGACCCGCCCGGCGTTGCGGACTCGCGGCCGAGGCCGCGCCCCCGGCGCTCGCCGACGGCCCTGACGGTGTCCCCGCTGGCTTCTGACAGGCGGCCAGCGCCAGAGCGACCAGCGAGACCTGCAAGACTTTGCCCATGCCAAACTCCCTCGCCGACGTTGCGCCTCCGGCGTTCAACGGCCCGCGACCAAGCCTAGAGTGCAATCTGCGAGCGTGTGAACTGGTTTTTTCGTCGCGAGCGCTAGCTTGCTCGCGGTGACCGCAGGCTGGAAAATGAATCATGCGCGACAATCTCGAGGCCGGCCGATTCGAGATCGAGGTCTCCGGTCAGGTGGTGTTCGCCGATTACCGCCGCAGCGGCGATGCCCTGTTCATCGATCACGTGGAGGCGCCGCCTGCACTGCGCGGAACCGGGGCCGCCAGCGCCCTGATGGAGGCCATTGTCGATCTGGCGCGCGCCGAGAAGCGCACGATTATCCCGGTGTGCGGCTACGCCGCCGCGTGGCTGCGGCGCCACGCCCTCTGAGGCGGGTCACAGTCCCGGAATGAGCTCCGCCGGCTCGACGCCCAGTTCCTTGAGCAACGGTTCGGCGTAGGCAATGCGGCCTGTGAGCGTCGCAGGGTCGCCGCTGGCCAGGCGGAAAACCGCCTCGGCGATATAGCCGATCGGCTGGACCCGATCGCGATTGGCCTCGGTGATCAAGCCGTGCACGGCGACCCCCGTGGTCGCCACCAGCCCAGGGGAGACGACGTTCACCGCCACGCCGTCCTGTTGCACCTCCGAGGCCAGACCGGTGGTGAAGCGTTCCAGGGCCGCCTTGCACATGCCGTAGACCGTACCGCCGGCCCGCCCGCCATACGGCGGCTTCGGATGCAGGCCCGCGCCGGAAGAGATGTTGACGATCCACCCCTGCCGCCGCGCCTTCATCGATGGCAGGAGCAACTGGGCGAGATGGAACGGGGCCCAGACCTGTACCTCCATCATCAGCTTGAAGCGCTTTTCGCTGAATTCGGCGACCGGCTGGAAATAGGTGATGGCGGCATCGTTCACGAGAATATCAATCGGCCCCACCGCCTGCGCGGCCTCCGCCACCAGGCGCACGCGTTCGTCTTCTTGGGCGAGGTCGGCCCGGATGGCGTGGGCGATCCCTCCCGCGGCTCGGATGTGTTCCACAGTCTCGGTCAGGGTTCCTGGCAGTCGGCTCTGGCCCTCGCTTTCGGTGCGGGCCGTGATCGCCACGGCGGCGCCCTCCATGGCCAGGCGCGCGGCGATGGCCGCGCCGATGCCGCGACTGGCCCCGGTGACCAGGGCCGCCTTGCCCGCCAGCACCCCATGCGGATTGACTCTGGGATTGGCCACGCTCACCTCCGGTTGAGTTCGATAAGAAGGCTACACAAGCCCCATTGTGCGCCGGCGCCAAGCCAGTCCTTTCTTGCGTTCAGGAGAACCGATGAACCGGCGACGCCAGCGTGGCTCTGAGTTTTGATCGCATCCTGTGGCGTTCGGGCGCGGCCCCCCGCGCCAGCGTCCTGGTCGACATCGAGGCCTACTACGCCGCGGCCAAGGCGGCGATGGAGCGGGCCCAGCGGTCGATCCATCTGCTCAACTGGGCGTTCGAGTCGCGCACCCGGCTGCAGCCGCGGGCGCAAGGCGCGGATGTCGCCGGCGAACACATCGGCGACCTGCTCAAGCGCCTGGCCGCGGCCGGCCTCGACGTGCGGGTGCTGTGCTGGAAAACCGCCCTGCCGGTGGCGGCGACTCAGGACTTTTTTCCGTTGCAGGACCGGCGAAGTTTCCGAGATTCGGCGGTGAAATTTGTGCTCGACGGCGGCCATCCTTACGGCGCCTGCCACCATCAGAAGATCCTGGTCGTCGACGATGCGGTGGCGTTCTGCGGCGGGGCCGATTTCGGCCAGGACCGCTGGGATACGGCCGGGCATCTGGACGATGATCCGCGAAGGGTCGTCCCTGGGCGTCCCAATCGTCACTTCGATTCCCGTCACGAGGTCATGGCGCTCATCGACGGGCCGCCGGCGGCGGCGCTAGGTGAGTTGTTCCGCGATCGTTGGCGGCGCGCGACGGGCGAGGTCCTGCCCTCACGACCGTTGGCGGCGCCGCAGGCTTGGCCCGAGGGTGAACCCGAGTTCCGCGACATCAACGTCGGCATCGCCCGTACGGTTGGAGCGTGGCGATCCTGGCCCGAGGTGCGCGAGACCCAGGCCCTGACCATCGCCTCCATCGCCGCCGCCAGGCGCTGCATCTATCTGGAGAACCAGTACTACACCTCGCCGGTCGCGGCCGAAGCCCTGGCCAGCCGGCTGGCCGAAGCCGATGGCCCGGAGGTGGTTCTCGTCACCACTCAGCACTCGCCGCATTGGTTCGATCGCATGACCATGGATCGCGCCCGCGGCGCCTTTATCGGGCGGCTGCAGCGCGCCGACCAGTATGGCCGCTTCCACATCTACAGTCCGACGACCGAGCAGGGACGCAGCATCATCGTCCACGCCAAGGTGGCGATCATCGACGATGTCTTCGTTCGCGTCGGCTCGGCCAATATGAACAACCGCTCGGTCGGTTTCGACACCGAATGCGACGTATTCTTCGAGGCCGAAAGCGCGGAGAATCGTCAGGCCGTTGAGCAACTGCGGGGCCGCCTTGTGCGCCACTGGCTGGGCTGCCTACGACCGGAGCTGGAGGCTGCGCTGGAGCGCGCCGGCGGCAGACTTGGCGCGGCGATCGAGGGCTTGCGGGCCGCCGGCTATGGCCGGCTGGCGCCGGTGACCCCGGCGTTCCTGGGACCAGTGGCTAGCTTCATCGCCGCCTTTCATCTCGGCGACCCGCTGGGCCCAGCCGATTCATTCCGCCCGTTGCTGCGGCGCCGGCGGCTGGCCGACGAAGTGGCCGAGGTGGCGGCGCGGCTCCGGGAGACGGCCTGACCTACCGCGGAGTCATTTACGATGAACAGAGTGGGCGGGCTCGAAAGACTCGGCCTGGGCCCGTTTCCATTCGTGGGCCAGTACGGCGTCCACCTCCCCGGCGATGATCGCGCGGGGCGCCACATGCGAGAAGAAGTCGTCACCGCGCAGCACAACCCCGCTCTGGTCCCGCACGTGCAGATGCCAGGGCTCCAGTTCGTGTGGGTGCGATAGTCCCGCCGCGCCCAGCAACTGCGCCAGGGCGCGCAAAGTGTTGCGGTGGAAATTGGCCACCCGCGGGGCCTTGTCGTCGACCACCAGCGCACGCTGCCGCAGCCGGCTCTGGGTCGCCACGCCGGTGGGGCAACGGTTGGTATGACAACTTCGCGACTGGATGCAGCCGACAGCGAACATGAAGTCTCGCGCCGACAGGGTGTAGTCCGCCCCAATCGCGAACACCCGACACAAATCATAGGCCGTCACCAGCTTGCCGCTGGCCCCCAGCTTGAGGCGATCGCGCACGCCGGCGCCCACCAGGGCGCAGTGGACGAAGCTCAAGGCTTCGTTGAGCGGCAAGCCGACGTGATTGCTCAGCTCCGACGGCGCCGCGCCGGTCGCGCCCTCGCCGCCGTCGACGACGATGAAATCGGGCCCATCGTCGGTGGCCAGCATCGCCTTGACGATGGCCAGGAATTCATAGCGGTGGCCGACGGCCAGTTTGAGTCCGACCGGCTTTCCGCCCGACAGTTCGCGCAGAAGAGCGATAAAGCCAATGAGTTCGAGCGGGGTCGAAAAGGCCTCGTGACGGGCCGGCGAGACGCAATCTGCGTCGCGGCTCACACCACGGGTCAAGGCGATTTCTTCGCTGATCTTAGCTTTGGGCAACACGCCGCCATGACCCGGCTTCGCGCCCTGGCTGAGCTTGATCTCGATCATTTTCACCTGGGGCGAAACCGCCTGGGCGCGGAACTGGTCGGGATCGAAAGCGCCATCGGGCTTGCGGCAACCGAAGTACCCCGTCGCCACCTGCCAGATGATATCTCCGCCGTGGCGACGGTGGTAGGGGCTGATCGAGCCCTCGCCGGTGTTGT
>DASXMK010000053.1:0-4662 GCA_036495705.1 Caulobacteraceae bacterium
ATCAGCATCGGGATCGGCTGGCCGAGCATGGCCGCTTCCGCCTCGATGCCGCCAACGCCCCAGCCGAGCACCGAGAGACCGTTGATCATGGTGGTGTGGCTGTCCGTCCCGACCAAGGTGTCCGGATAGGCCAAGGTCGCCTCGCCCTTGGCGGGGGGCGACGTCCATACCGTCTGCGCCAGGTACTCGAGATTGACCTGATGGCAGATGCCGGTGCCGGGCGGGACAACGCGGAAGTTGTTGAACGCCTGCGCGCCCCAGCGCAGGAACCGATAGCGCTCGATATTGCGCTCGTATTCCCGGGCGACGTTCTCGGCGAAGCTTTTGCTGGTGCCGAAATGATCGACCATCACCGAATGGTCGATAACCAGATCCACCGGATTGAGCGGATTGATGCGTTCCGGGTCACCGCCAAGCTTGGCCAGGGCGTCGCGCATGGCGGCCAGGTCGACCACCGCCGGCACGCCGGTGAAGTCCTGCATCAAGACCCGGGCTGGGCGGAAGGCGATCTCGTGCTGGACCGCGCCTTTGTTGTCCAGCCAGGCGGCGATGGCCCTGAGGTCGTCTTCGCGCACGGAAGCGCCGTCCTCGTTGCGCAGCAAGTTCTCCAGAAGGATCTTCATGGTCACCGGCAGGCGCGAAATCCCGGAAAGTCCGGCTTCCTCGGCGGCGGCGAGGCTATAGAAGTCGTAAGTCTGCTTGCCGACCTTGAGTTGGCGGCGGGTCTTGAGGCTGTCGAGCGAGGCCATGTGAGGGGAATCCTTTTCCAGTGCGGGGCCCGCCGGGGATCGGTGTGGAAGGTCGCGCGCTCATCGGAGCGGACACACAGCGTCCGTCCCGCGCGGCGCGTCCCGTCCTGGGCCGGCCGTCTCATAAACCGGGGGCGTGACCGCGTCCATGTGAGGGCGCCGCTTGTCGTCAGGGCCGGGCCGGCGTGATCTCCGCCGTCCGGCTGGAGGCTGTGGCGATCGAACGGGGCGGCCGCGTGCTGTTTCGCGATCTGAGCGCCCGCCTGGCCACCGGCGAAGCCATGGCCGTGACCGGCGCCAACGGGGCGGGCAAGACCAGCCTGCTGCGCGCGGTGGCCGGGCTGCTGCGGCCGCTGGCCGGGGAGGTGGTGTTCGAGGGCGGCGACTCTCCCGCCGACGCCCGGCGCTATGGCTGTCATCTGATCGGCCACCTGGATGGCCTCAAAGGCGCCCGAACCGCGCGCGAAGAGCTGCTGTTCCAGTGCCGCTGGTGCGGGGCGTCGGACGAGGCCGCACTGGCGGCGGCGGAACGATTGGGTCTGTCCAGACAACTCGGCCTGGAAACGCGGCGGCTGTCCGCCGGCCAGAAACGCCGCCTGGCCCTGGCCCGACTGATCGCTGCGCCGCGTCCGCTGTGGCTGCTCGACGAGCCCCTGGCCCCGGTGGACCTCGCCGGCCGCGCCTTGGCGGCAGAGATCATGACGGCGCACCTTCAGGGCGGGGGGCTGATCCTGGCCGCCGTTCACGACCCGCTGCCGATCGCAGCCCGCGCCCTGGCGCTTGGCGCATGAGCCCGGCGCGGGTCCTGGCCGGGCGCGAGATCTCCCTGGCCTGGGGCAAGGGCGGCGGTCCGTTGCTGGCGGTCGGCTTCCTGGCCGCGGCGGCAACCTTGATGCCCCTGGCCCTGGGGCCCGCGCCGGGGCCTTTGGCGGGCGTGGCCGCCGGCGTCGTCTGGGTGGTCCTGGCGCTCGCCTCCCTGCTCGGCCTCGAGGGCCTGTTCGAACGTGATCTCGAGGACGGCGCGCTGGACCTGCTGGCCCTCGGCCCGCTGCCGCTGGAGGCCACGTGCGCCATCAAATGCATCGCCAGCTGGCTGGTCACCGGGGCGCCGCTGGCCCTGGCCGCGCCGTTGGCCGCCATCGCGCTTGGGGCGCCGGCGCGCAGCGCACCGATGGTGCTGGTGACCGCGGCGCTGGGCGGGCTGGCCTTCGCCTTCGTTGGCGGCCTGGGCGCGGCCCTGGCGTTGGCCAGCCGTCGCGGCGCGGCGCTGATGGCGGTGATCGTGCTTCCGCTGCTGATCCCGCCGGTCGTCTTCGCCGGGGCGGCCATCGCCGCCTGGTCAGGCGGTCAGCCGTGGGGCGCGGCCCTGGCCCTGCTGACCGCCTATGTCCTCGCCGCCGCCGCGCTCAGCCCCTTGGCCATGGCCGCCGGCTGCCGCAACGCCTTGGGGTGAAAGCTAGCGCGGCTTGGCGACCAGGCGCGAAGCCTGGGCGATGCAGACGTATCGCATCCAACCGGGACGCGAGCGGGTGAACGGGCAAACCAGATAGTCGCCAAAGATGTCGGTGGAGATGGCGTCGGCGCCTTTGCGCATCGCATTCCGGACTTCTGCGGGAAGCGCGTCCGTGGATTCGTCGCCATCGTTGGCGGCGTTGTTGACTCCCAAGATCCGATGGGTCCCGACGCGCCAGATGCGGAACGTGGGGTTGCCGTTCCAGGCGCTGAGCCGTCCATGCACCCGAAAGCACTGGCCTACGAGGCGGGGACTTCTCTGGCACTCGTTCCCGGCGGCGACTGTCGTTGCCGCAAGACATGCGGCCAATGCTAGGATGAGGGGCGGGGTTGTGGGCTTGGCCATTGTCGTTGGTGTTCGAATGGTTCGCATTCTAAGTCGCTTGGTAGCGGTTGCCGGTCTTGCTGTCGCGTCCGCCGCCGCGGCTCAGCCGGGCATTCCGCCGTCCTCGCCGCCGCCGGGCTACACCGCGCCGGCGCCGCCGACGCCGGCGGCGCAGTCCGACCGGTTGCGCCAGTCGCTGCGTCTTCGCCCTGACCAGGAAGGGGCGTTGCAGGCTTTCGTAGCCGTCATGCAGCCCAAGCCTGGCGAGGTGGAGCGGCTGCGCGAGGCGGGGCAGCGCGAAGCTCTGTTGCCGACCCCGCAGCGGCTGGACGCCATGATCGCACGCATGGACGAGATGCGCGCCCTGGTGATGGCGCGGGTGCGGGCGACCAAGGCGTTCTATTCCCAGCTGACGCCGGAGCAGCAGCGCGTCTTCGATACCCTGCCACCGCCGCCGCGGAGCTAAGGCGGCGCTCCTCGGCCTTGCCGAGCCGCCGGCCCGGTCTTAAGCGATCGGGCGGATGATCACCGTCCTGGCCAATCCGCACCGTTTCATGGCCTTCTCGCGCTGGGCGGCCCCGCTGTTCGGCTTGGCCGCCGCCGGCCTGATCGCCTGGGGGCTGGCGCTAGGGTTGGCCGCGCCGCCCGACTACCAGCAGGGCGAGACGGTGCGGATCATGTTCGTGCACGTGCCGGCCGCGTGGACCGCGATGTTGGCCTATGGCTGCCTGGGGGCGGCCAGCTTTTACTCGCTGGTGTTCCGCCACGCCGTGGCCGACGCCGCCGCCCGGGCCGCGGCCCCGCTCGGGGCCGGGTTCACGGCCGCGGCCCTCGTCACCGGTTCGCTGTGGGGAAAGCCGATGTGGGGGACATGGTGGGCGTGGGGCGACTCGCGCCTGGTTTCGGTGCTGGTGCTGTTCCTGCTGTTCCTCGGCTATATCGCCCTGCGCGCCAGCATCGACGACGAAGCCAAGGCGGCGCGGGCGGCGGAAATCCTGGCCCTCGTCGGCCTGATCAACCTGCCAGTGATCAAGTTCTCGGTGGATTGGTGGAACACCCTGCACCAAGGGGAATCTATCTTTCGCCGCGGCGGCCCGACGATCGCGGCCGTCTATCTGCAACCCTTGTTCCTCATGGGGGCCGGATATGCCTGCGCCTTCGCCGCCCTGTGGCTGACCCGCACCCGCGCCGAGGTGCGGCGCCGCCGCGCCGCGGGCCTGGCCCTGCGCGCCAGCGGCTGAAATGAAATACGCCGCCTTCATCTGGGGCGCCTATGGCGTCAGCGCCGCAGCCCTGGCGTGGATGGTCATCGACACGCTCCTGCGCGCGCGCGCGGCGAGGCGCGCGGTGGAGCGCCTGGAGCGCGAGGAGCCGAAGGCGTGAGCCGGCTCGCCGCGGTCATACCGCTCGCCGCTCTGCTGATGGCCATCGCCTTGTTCGCCGGCTGGTCCCTGAGACGCAATCCGCAGGTGACGCCCATGGCCATGGTCGGCAAGCCGCTGCCCGATGTCGAGCTGCCTCGGTTGGGCGGGGATGGCCAGGCGTCGCTGAAGGCGCTGGCCAGGGGGCCGGCGCTGGTGAACTTCTACGCCTCGTGGTGCGCGCCGTGCGCCGTGGAATCGCCGGCCCTGATGGCCCTGAAGGCCGAAGGCGTACGCATCGTCGGCGTCGCCTATAAGGATGACCCGGCGGCGGCTTCAGCCTTCCTGAAGCGGCTGGGCGATCCCTACGCCGACAAGCTGACCGACCGGGACGGGACGGCGGCCATCGAATTTGGCCTCACTGGAGTGCCCGAAACCTACGCCGTCGACGCCCACGGGGTCATTCGCGCCAAGCGCGCGCAGCCCATAGACGCGGCCGACGCCGAGGCCCTGATCGCCGCCGCTTCGGGATAAGAACCGTTAGGCCCCAAGCGCCCAACCTTCCTCGTGCTCGATCGCCTGGGCGACGTCGGGTGCAAGCCGACCGGACGGGCCGAACAGAGCCCCAAGCTTGCCGCCCTCATCGAGCCGGGCCAGATGCTCGGCCAGGGCGCGCAGCCGCGCCGGGTCCTTGAGTTCGCCGGCCAGCGGCGGG
>DASXMK010000054.1:0-7641 GCA_036495705.1 Caulobacteraceae bacterium
ATCTTGTTGGATGGGGTGATCTGCACGCTTTCGCCCCAGTTGGGAGTGATGAGGTTGTCGGCCACGTGATCGACGAAGCGCCCCAGCAGGCGCCGAAAACCCTCGTCCGAGCTCGCCTTCAGCGTCCCAAAACAGCCCCCTGCGGTAGCGGCCAAAGGATGGGTCTTCAAGGTGAGGCGCGTCACCACCCCGAACGCGCACTGGCCGCCGCCTTTCAGCGCCCAGTAGAGCTCCGGATCGCGATAGGCGTTGACTGTGCGCACGCGGCCGTCGGCGGTCACGATCTCAGCTTCGATCAGGCTGGCCGCGGCCAGGCCATAACGCTTCGAGAACGAACCGAAGCCTCCGCCAAGGACCAGGCCAGCGACGCCGACGGTGGCGCAGCCACCGCCCTGGACATACCGGCCGGCCCGCGTGGTCACCGCGTCGTAGGCGTCGACCCACATCGCCCCGGCGCCGATCGAAACCGCGGGAATCGGTTCCTTGCCGCCCGCTGGAACGAAGGCGTCGTGAACCGCGATCCGATTCATTCGTCGGGTCCAGATCAGCAGGGAATCCGAAGCATTGGACGTGCCCTGGTAGCTGTGCGCGCCGCCCTTGACCGCCAGGCGCAGATTGTGCCGACGCGCGAAATTCACCGCCGCCACCACGTCGGCCGTCGACTCAGCGGCAACCGCCCACGGGCTGACGCTCGGCGTCCAGGCGTCGACCCAGCCGGAAACCTGGGTTCCTCCGGGCTGGTCGCCGATGAAGAAGGGATTGGCCAGTGCGCCGATCCGCGCCGTGCAGGCGGCGCTGCGGGCATCGACGGCGCACGGCTCGGCGATGGGCGCCGGACGGATCAGGCGCCCGCCCACCGCTCCGTTCAGCGCGGCCCAGGCTCCCGGATCCGGCCAGTCTGGCATCCCGGGCCGCACGCGACTGCTTGGCGGAGCGGAGGCGAAGCTGAAAGTTGGAACCAGAGTGGCGGCTGCGGCGCCGCGGATCAGATCACGTCGTTGCATGCGGACCTCCCTGTCGCGACAGGCTTAGCCCGTGGGCGCGGCGGCGGGCAATCGTCCCACAAGCCCCAGCATGCGCCCGCGCCTGACGATCGCGGCCTCGAAGGCCAAGCCGGCCAATAGGCGCCGGATCGCCTCGGCCTCGTCGGGCTGGCGCGAGAGCGGATTGGGCAGCCACGACGGCGCCCGCGCCGAATGATCGCGGAGGACCAGCACCAGCCGCCCGCCGGGCCGCAGCAGGGTGCGGATGCGACGGAGACTCCGCTCCGGGTCGGGCCAGAACTGGAAGGCATGCAGGACGACGACCCGGTCGAAACTGGCCTCGGGAAAATCGAGCGTCTGGTCCGACCCCAGCGTCAAACTGACCCGGTGCGCATTGCGCCGAACCTGGCCACGGCGTGAGGCGACTTCGACCATGGTCGGCGTGGGGTCGACGCCGGCGATCCGGCCAGTGGTGGCGGCCAACAGGAGTTCGATCATCCGCCCGGTCCCAAAGCCGATCTCCAGCACGACATTCGCGGGGCCGAGTTCAAGGAGGTCCAGCGCGAAGCGATAGGCCGGCGCGTTGATCAGCTCCATCAGCACGCCGAATATGCGGCCAGCCACGCCCTGGGGGCGCATGGCCAGTGGCGCCTTGCCTGCGGCGGCGGTGTCGCCGGGCGCCATCTATCCGACCGTGCGCTCGATGAGATCGGCCAGGCGCTCGGCGGCGTCGGGAATGGCGACGGCGCGGGCGGCCGCGGCCATGCGCGCCAGGCGCTCGCCATCGCCAAGCAGATTGGCGATGAGATCGGCAAGGCTCTGGGCGCTCAAGTCAGCCTCAGGGGCGATCACTGCGGCGCCGGCCTCGGCCAGCAGGCGGGCGTTCTGCCCCTGATCGTCATCGAGGGCGATGCGCAGTGGCACCAGGATCGCCGGCCGCCCCGCGACCGCGATCTCGCCGACGGTCGAGGCCCCTGCGCGAGCCACCACCAGATGGGCCCACAACCACCGCTGGTCCATGTCGGCGAAGAACGGCGCCAGTTCGGTCTCGACGCCGGCGTCGCGGTACAGCGCGGCGGCCCGTTCCAGCACCTCTGGCCGGGTCTGCTGGACGACCCGAAGCCGTGCGCGCAGCGGTGCGGGCAAGGCGGCGACAGCGGCTGGGACGGTTTCGGAAAGCACGCGCGCCCCCTGGCTGCCGCCGGTGACGAACAGATGCAGGGGGCCCTCCGGAGCCGGCGTTTCGTAGGCGGCGGCGGCCAGCGCCCGGATGGCCGGCCGGACCGGATTGCCCACCACCACCGCCCGCTCGCGCACCTCCGGCGGCGCCTTCATCAGGGTTGGGAAGGCGCAGGCCACGGCCGTGACCCCGGGGGCCAGCAACCGGTTGGCCCGGCCCATGACGGCGTTCTGTTCGTGGATAACCGTTTTCAAGCCAAGGATCCGAGCCGCCAGCAGGGTCGGCAGAGAGGGATAGCCGCCAAATCCCACGACCACATCGGGTTTCAAACCCGCCAGGGCCGCGCGCGCCTGCAGGAAGCCGCGCAACAGGCTCAGAACCTGCCGCGCCCGCGTCATCGGCCCTCCGGACAAGGTCGCCGAAGCGATGGCCAGCTGGCGCTGGGCTGGGAAGCCGGCGGTCAGGTCGCGGGTGCGATGATCGGTGGCCAGGACGATGCGCCAGCCACGCTGAGCAAGGGCCTCGGACACAGCCTGGGCCGGGAACAGATGGCCGCCGGTGCCGCCTGCGGCGATGACCGCTAGGGCCGGACGGCTTTGCACCGGCAGTCAGGCTCCAGGCTGAAGGTGTCAGTCATAGGCGGCGGCTCGGGCCAGGCTCTCGGGCGCGGCGTAGGCGCCCGGCCGGCGGCTGGTCAGCGCCAGGGCGAACCCCAAGGTCAGTCCCATGGCCAGGGTGGACGAGCCGCCGTAGGAAATGAACGGCAAGGTCATGCCCTTGGTCGGCACCAGGGCGAGGTTGACCGCGACGTTGATGAACGCCTGCATGCCCACGAGCACGAACAGCGCCGCCGACGCCACCTGCTCGAACGGATCGGTGAGCTTCATCGCCTTGTAGAGCCCGCGAAGCACGACCACGGTGAACAGGGTGATGATCACCAGCGACAGCCACAAGCCGTACTCCTCGGCGGCGGCCGAATAAGCGAAGTCGGTGTGCATATCCGGGACATGGGTCTTCATGATCCCCTCGCCCGGCCCCCGCCCGAACATCCGGCCGGCGGCGATGGCCTCGGCCGCGCGATGGATCTGCGAGGTGTCGGTCTTGTCGTGGGTCAGGAAGCCATCGACTCGCGTGGCCACGTGCTGGAACAGGAAGTAGGTGCTCGACAATCCAACAATGGCCATGCTGCCCATCACCATGATCCAGCTCATGGGCACGCCGGCCATCCAGAACGCCGCCCCGAAAGCGGCGGTGATGAGCACGGTCTGGCCGATGTCCGGCTCCATGAGCAGGAGCACCACGGCGATGGCGTACAGGCAAAAGGCGATCGAAACGCCCGGCACGCCCTCGCCCTTCTGGCCCTCGGCGAACATCCAGGCCACCAGGACGATAAGGGCCGGTTTCATGAACTCGGACGGCTGCAGGGTGAAGCCCGACACCTCCACCCAGCGCGTCGCCCCTTTGGCGGCGTGACCCAACAGCGGCAGGGCGCACATGGCGGCGATAGCAATGACATAGATGAGGAATGCGGCCCGGCGCACGCCCTTGGGGCTGAGCATGGCGGCGCAGATCAGGAGCGCCGCCCCGCCGGTGGCGAATACGCACTGACGGACCGCAAAGTGAAATGGCCAGGCTATGCCCAAACGCTGGGCGGCAGCCGGGCTGGTGCCGAACTGCAGCAGGACGCCCAGAACAATCAGCGCCCCGGTGGCGCCCAGCAGGATGTGGTCGGTGGTCCACCACCACACCCCCATGCGCGTGCGGTCCAGGCGCGAGAAGGCGTGGGACGAGAGGCGGCTATCGACGCTCATCCGGCCAGCGCCTGCGGAGGACAGGTAAGCGCCTGGACGGCGGCGCGGAAAGCTTCGCCCCGTTCCTCAAAGTCGGCGTACTGGTCGAACGAGGCGCAAGCCGGCGAGAACAACACGATGGCCTCTCCTTCTTCCTTGCGAGCGTCGGCGAACGCGGCCCGGACGGCCGCGACCATGGTGCCGGCCCGGGCGTAAGGGACGCGGCCTTCCAAGGTGCGGGCGAAAGCCTCCTCGGCCTCGCCGATCAGATAGGCCCGGGCGACGGCCGGAAAGAGGTCGACCAGGTCATCGATGCCCCCGGTCTTGGGCCTTCCCCCGGCGATCCAGAAGAAGCGCGGATAAGAGGTCATGGCCTGGCGCGCCGCATCGGCGTTGGTGGCTTTGGAATCGTTGACGAAGCGCACATTGCCGATGGCCCCGATGGTCTCCATGCGATGAACAAGGCCCGGGAAGCTCATCAGCCCCTCGGCGGCGTCGCGCTCACTCACGCCCAGGGCGCGCGCAGCGGCGTAGGCGGCAGCGGCGTTCTGCCAGTTGTGACGGCCGGGCAGGGATTTGGCGCGGGAGAGGTCGGCGATCTCGCTTACCCGGCCCTCAGTGGCGTCATAGAGCCGGCCCTGCAGAGCGTAGACCCCGCGGCCGATGGCCTTGCGGGCGCTGATCGGCCAGATCGTGCGGCGGTTGGCGGCCGTGATCTCGGTGCAAATCTGC
This sequence comes from Caulobacteraceae bacterium, assembly GCA_036495705.1. Lineage (GTDB taxonomy): Bacteria > Pseudomonadota > Alphaproteobacteria > Caulobacterales > Caulobacteraceae > Acaudatibacter. The sequence goes on from DASXMK010000054.1 coordinate 4,686, forward strand.
TGACCGAAGGCGTCGTCGACCCCGATGATCGCGGTGTCGCCCTTGCCCTGGTTGAGGAGCACGCGACGCTTGGCCGCCAGGTAGCCGTCCATGCTTCCGTGACGTTCGAGATGGTCGGGACTGACGTTGAGCAGGATGGCCACGTCGGGCTTGAGGGAGGATGTCAGGTCGAGCTGATAGGACGACAGCTCCAGCACATAGACAGCGCCGCCATGCATGTCGGGCAGACCCAGAACGCCGACGCCGATATTGCCGCCGACGCGGACGTCGCGACCGGCCGCTTCCAGCACATGGCCCAGCAGGGCGGTGGTGGTCGATTTGCCGTTGGTGCCGGTGATGGCCACCACGCGAGGTCGCTTGTGCTCCGGGGCCATGGCCAGCGCCCGGGCGAAGAGCTCGATGTCGCCGACGATTTCGACGCCGGCAGCCGCGGCCCTTTCGACCGTCCAGTGCGGCGCGGGATGAGTCAGCGGCACGCCCGGGGACAGCATCAGGGCGGCGAAATCCGACCAATCGGCCGCGGCCAGATCAACCAGGTCCAGGCCTTCGGCGGCTGCCGCCTCGCGCACCGACGGGCTCTCGTCCCAGGCGGCGATGCGCGCCCCGCCGGCGATCAGAGCGCGCGCCGCGGCCAAGCCGGTGCGGCCGAGGCCGAAAACCGCCACCGTTCTTCCCTCGAAGCAGGAGACTGGAATCATCGCCCCCTCACCTCAGCTTCAGGGTGGAAAGGCCGACCATGGCTAGCATGACGGCCACGATCCAGAAGCGGATCACCACCGTCGACTCCGACCAGCCGAGCTTTTCGAAATGGTGGTGGATGGGGGCCATCAGGAACACGCGCCGACCGGTGCGCTTGAACCACGCCACCTGGATGATCACCGAAATGGTCTCGATCACGAACAGGCCGCCGACGATGGCCAGGACGATCTCATGCTTGGTCGCCACGGCGATGGCGCCGATCGCTCCGCCCAAAGACAGGGCCCCGGAATCGCCCATGAAAATCCGCGCCGGAGGGGCGTTGTACCATAGGAACCCCAGTCCCGAGCCGACAATGGCCCCGCACACCACGGCCAGTTCGCCGGCGCCGGGCACGAAGTGGATCTGCAGATAGTCGGCGAACTTGAAGTTGCCGGCGAGGTAGGCGACCAGGCCGAAGGTGGCGGCGGCGATCATCACCGGCACGGTCGCTAGGCCGTCCAGCCCGTCGGTGAAATTCACCGCGTTCGAGGCTCCGACAATAATGAAGGCCCCAAAAGCCAGGTAGAACCACGACAGGTCGAGCACCGCGCGCTTGAAAAACGGAAAGGCGACCGAGGTCGACAGGCCAGCGCCCTCCGGAGAGGGTTGGCCGAAGCGGATCATGAGGAACACGGCGACGAGCGCGACCACGGCCTCGACCGCCAGACGCATCCGGCCCGAAACCCCGGCCGTGGATTGCTTAGTCACCTTGGCGTAGTCGTCGAGGAACCCCAGCCCGCCGAAAGCCAGGGTGACGAGCAAGGTCACCCAGACGTAGATGTTGGCAAGGTCGGCCCACACCAAGGTGGCCACGGTGATTCCTGCCAGGAACATCAGCCCGCCCATGGTCGGGGTGCCGGCCTTCTCGGTGATGTGCCGCTGGATACCGTCGCTGCGGATTGGCTGGCCCTTGCCCTGCTTGGCCTGCATCCAGCGAATGAAGCGCGAGCCCATGGCCACCACCACCAGCTGGGCAGTGGCCACGCCCATCCCGCCGCGGAAGGTCAGATAGCGCAGCAGGTTGTGGCCCGGCAGGTACAAGTGATGCTCGGCCAGGAACTGATAGAGGAGGAAGATCACGGGGCCCCCTCCTCCCGCGCGCCCAGCAGCGCTTCGACCAGCAGGCTGGCCTTGGAGGCTTTCGAGCCCTTGACCATGACCACGTCGCCTTCGCCCACCGCCTGGACCAGGCGTGGCGCGAGCTCAGCCGCGCTGGGGGCCCAGGCGCCGCGGCGATCGCCAGGAAGGGCGTCCCACAGCGAGCGCATAAGCGGGCCGGCGCAAAAGGCCAGATCGACGCCGCTGTCTTCAACAGAGCCGGCCAGCGCGGCGTGGCGGGCCAGCGCCTCGTCCCCGAGTTCCAGCATGTCGGTGAGCGCGGCGATCCGCCGGCCGCCGGCCGGACGGGTTCCCAGCGCGCGCAGGGCCGCAGTCACCGAGACCGGGCTGGCGTTATAGCTTTCGTCGACGAGGGTGAAGGTTCCCGCCGGCGAGACGACGCGATGGACAACGCCGCGGCCGGGCAGCGGCTCAAACTCGGCCAGCGCGCGGGCGGCCAGCGCCAGATCGAGGCCCAGAGCCTCCAGCATCAGGATCGCGCACAGGCTCATCGGCCCCCAGTGGGGCGCCGACTGGCGCAGGGTGTAGTCCAACGGGATCCCGTCGATCCGGGTCTCGACCCGGGCCCCTTCTGGAGTGGCCGAGAATCGCACCAGGCGCGCGTCGGCGCCATCGGCCGCCCCAAAAGTCCGCACCCGTCCGCCGGCGGCCTCCGCCGCCGATCCCAGCTGGTCGGCCCAGCGGTTGTCGGCGTTGAGGATGGCCACCCCGCCAGTTTCAAGGCCCGCGAAGATCTCGGCCTTGGCCGTGGCCACGCCGGCCTCGCCATCGACAAAGTTCTCTACGTGCACGGCTTCAACGTTGGTGATGGCCACAGCGTGCGGCCGCACCAGGCGCGAAAGTGGCGCGATCTCACCGGCATGGTTCATGCCCATCTCGAACACCGCGCGGCGCGTGGCGGGCGGCATGCGCGCCAGGGTCAGCGGCACGCCGATGTGATTGTTGAATGACCGGATCGAGCCGTGGCCGTCGCCGGCCAGGTGCAAGCCACCCAGCACCGCCTGGGTGACGCTGGTCTTGCCCACCGATCCGGTGATCGCCCCGCGGCGGGCGCCGGACGCGCGCTCCCTCGCGGCGGCCCCGAGGTCGGCCAAGGCCA
>DASXMK010000055.1:0-7771 GCA_036495705.1 Caulobacteraceae bacterium
AACCTGGAAATGGCTCGGAGTGGCGCGGACCGCGACCTCGGCGCGGATCGATATGTCCCACCCGGGCCGGCTGTACCCGGCGCTCTGCTCCGCGCTCCAGGCGCAACTCAGAGGATCCCCGGCGTTCATCGATAGGACCACGTTCGGCCCGCTTCCTGAGACGGTCTCCCCAATGTCGGCGACCAAGTTCTTGGAAACCGGCCAGGTCTCGACGACCCGGACGCCGCTGCGGTCGTCGGCAATGGTCATCTTCGGCCAGCCGGCCGGGTCTTCAGCGCGGGCCGGGACCGAGGCGATGGGCATCGGGGTTTCCTCGGCCGGGCGCGGACGTTCCGGCAATTCCAGGCGCGTGGACGCCAGGTCGAGGGTCAAGGTGACGACCTCCGGCGACGGCCACACCAGCGGCCATAGGCTTTCGGACACGGCGAGGCGGATGCGTCCGCCCTTGCCGAATCGGTGCGCGGTGAAGTTGAGCGAAATGGTGACATCATAGGGTTTGCCCGGCGTCAGCGCGGCCGGCGTTTCGCGGCCATCGCGATGGGTGAGATTGAGCAGGCCATAGCTCACCAGCCACGATTTGCCGTCCGGCGTCACCTCGCAAAGACGCACGGCCGTTTTCGCCCACGGCCGGTTGGACGCCACCCGAACTCGGAACAGAGGCGCGCCCAGCATCTCCAGATCGTCCGCCAACGGAGCGCTATCGAACACCAGAGACCGAGCGTCGTCGGCCGACTGTTCCCTTGGCAACTCCGTCGGCGCGAACGGGACCCACTCGACCTTGGCCAAGCCGACGATCCGGTCGCCGCGATAGTGCGCGGTCTCGGCAAGCTGGGGCTGGGCGCGCAGGCCGCCGCGGCCGAGGTGGAAAACGCGGGAGCGGATGGTCGGGGCGGGCCAGGCTGGCTCGCTGATCCAGCGACCGGGGAGGGGGCCGGGGGCGACCTCCGCTGCGGTGGCTTCGGGCATGAACACGCGCAGCATCGGCTCATCCATGATGCCGGTGTCCTCGCCCAGCAGCCATTGCCGCCACCAGCGCACCTCCTCGAAGGCCCAGTCCAACCCCGGTCCCGGCGCGGCCGGGGCGGGATAGCCGTGCCGCCATGGCCCGTAGACGCCCTTGCGCGGGACTTTAAGGTTAGCCAGCAGCCGTGGAATGGCATTGCCGTAGGCATCGACCAGGCCGCCGACGACATAGGTCGGGCACTTGATCACGTCCCAGTCCATGGCCACCGAGCCCTGCCGCCAATAGGCGTCGTTGGTCTGGTGCGAGAGCCAGCGCGCGGCGATCGCCGGCGTGGCGTCGAGGCGCGCCTGCCAGTGGCCGCGCCAGGCCTCGCCGGTGATCAACGGGTCGGGCGGACCGGCCATGACCAGCTTCATGCTCGTCGCCCATTTCAGCCCGGTCAGGGCGAAAGCGCCGCCGATGTAGTGGGCGTCGTCGGTGTAGCGCATGTCTGAAGCCGACATCGGCATGATGGCCTTGAGCGCCGGCGGCCCCAGCGCCGCAGCCTGTAAGGTGCTGAACCCGCCCCACGAAACGCCGCGCATGCCGACCGCCCCGTTGCACCAGGATTGCTCGGCAAGCCAGGCGATGGCCGCAAGCGCGTCATGCTGTTCGGCCGGCAGGTACTCATCGGCGAGCAAGCCCTCGGAGTCGCCCGAACCGCGGGTTTCCAGACGCGCGTAGGCGATGCCGTACTGGGCCAGTGTCTGGCCCCAATAGAGATCGTAGGCGCGATAGCGGTCGCGCTTGCGATAAGGGATGTACTCGAGCACCACCGGCGCGGGCCGGTCGCTCTGCGGCGCCCACAGCTGGACGGCGAGGCGTACGCCGTCCGGCATGGGGACGAAGGTGTTCTCGATCATCCTGACAGCGCCCTTTGAAGGCAGCCGCCAGGCCGAGCGGGCGAGGCCGCGTGGCGGACTGGTCATCATCGCCGCGCCGCCAACGGCGGCTTTCATCAGACCCCGCCGATGCATTCCCAACCTTTAGAGCCAGTTCCCATCGCAAAACCAGTTCCCACTTCGGCGGAACACGCTCTATGACCGGCCCCAGCGGTGGGAAGGTGATGCGCAGGCTGATTCTGTTCCGTCATGGCAAGACCGAGGCCCGCTCGCCCGGCGGCGACGATTTCGAGCGCCAACTGGTCGAGCGCGGGCGAAGCGATGCCGCGCTCATGGGCCGGGTGCTGGCCGAGGCCGGCTATGCCCCGGACATGGTCCTGGTTTCGCCCGCAGTCCGGGCCCAGGAGACTTGGGAGTTGGCCAAACCGGCCTTTTCGGAGACCGAGGCGCGCCTGCGTGAAGACCTCTACGGCGCCACGCCCGAAGAAGTGGCGGCCGAGATCGAAGCGGCCTCGGGCGATACGGTGATGGTGGTCGGCCACAATCCCAGCCTGCAGGAGCTGGCCGTGAACCTCGTGGCTGAGCATGGCGGGCGCTACGCCGACATCGACCGGCTCTCGGCGGCCTTCCCGACAGCGGCCGCGGCTGTCTTCGCCGTGGACGAGCATGGCCGTTACCATCTGGAGGACCTGTTCCGCGCCAGCGACCACCGTGAAGGCGCCGAGCTTCGCCGGTGAGCCGGATCTATAAGATCCTCCCGGACACGCTGTGGCGCGAGGCCCTGGTCAAGGGCCGGTTCGAGGGGGCTGGGATCGATCTCGCCGATGGCTACATCCATTTCTCCGGGCCCGCTCAGGTCGGCGACACCGCCCGCCGCTATTTCCGCGGCCAGCCTGGACTGGTAGTTCTGGAGGTGGAAGCCGATGACCTGGGGCCAGCGCTGAAATGGGAGCGAGCCCGGGGTGGTGAGCTCTTCCCGCATCTCTACGGGGCTCTGGCCTGCGCCCAGGTGGTCGCCGTGCACGCGGCCCCCCTCGGGCCGGACGGCGCACCTGATCTCGCCTGGCTGGGCGCGTGAGCCGGCTGCACGCGGCGGCCACGGCGGCGCTGCGCCAGCTGGATCCCGAAGACGCCCATGCCGTGGCGCTGATGGCCCTCAAGGCTGGGCTCGGGCCGGTCGATCGCTCAGCTCCCGATCCGCGGCTGGCACTGTCGCTGGCCGGGCTCGAATTGCCCAATCCGGTCGGATTGGCCGCCGGATTCGACAAGAACGGCGAAGTCGCGGGGCCCATGCTCCGGGCAGGGTTCGGCTTCGTCGAGTGCGGCACCGTCACTCCGCGTCCACAGCCGGGCAATCCGCGACCCCGTCTGTTCCGCCTTGGCGACGACCGGGCGGTGATTAACCGGCTCGGGTTCAACAACCGAGGCCATGAAGCGTTCGCCGCCGCATTGTCGACCCGACCGAGGCGCGGCGTGGTGGGCGCCAACATCGGGGCCAACAAGGACTCGCCCGACCGCATCGCCGACTATGTCCGTGGATGCGAACGGTTGTGGGGATTGGCCGACTATTTCACCATCAACATTTCCTCGCCCAATACGCCGGGGCTTCGCGACCTTCAGGGCAAGACCGCGCTCGAGGATCTGCTGGGCGCGATTGGCGACGCGCGCCGACGGCTGGACAGCGATGGGCGGACGCCGGTGTTCCTCAAGGTCGCGCCTGATCTCACCGAGACGGAGGTGATCGGGATTGTCGAGGCGGCGCAGGCTTTCGCGCTGACCGGCCTGATCGTCGCCAACACCACCGTGCAAAGGCCTGCGTCCCTGAACGACCCTCTGCGGGCCCAAGAAGGCGGCCTCTCCGGCGCGCCGCTGATGGATCCCTCGACGCGGCTGTTGCGCGATTTCTGGCTGGCGTCCGCGGGACGGCTGATCCTGATCGGGGTCGGCGGCATGGCCTCGGGCGCTGACGCCTACGCCAAGATTCGCGCCGGCGCGAGCGCGGTGCAGCTCTACACCGGGCTCATATTCGAAGGCCCCGGCCTTGTGATGCGGATGCGGCTCGACTTGGCGGCGCGACTAAGCGCCGATGGTTTCGCGCAGGTCGCCGACGCGGTGGGGGCGGCGTGACCGCGGCGGATTTCGTCAAACGGTTTGGGCTGTTGCTGATCGTCGCGGCGCTGATCCTGGGGGCGGTGTCCACGGGCGCCTGGCGCTGGCTGTCCCTGGCCTCCCTGCAAGCCCATCATGCCGAGCTCCGGCGCTTGGTCGCCGAACAGCCGGCTCTCGCCGCCGGCGGGTTCTTCGTGGCCTTCGTGACGGTCGTCACCGCCTGCATCCCGGGTCCCGGATTGATGATGGTGGCGTCAGGCTACCTGTTCGGCCCAGTGTTGGGCGCCGTCTTGAGCCTGGCCGCCTGCATCGCCGGCTCAAGCGTGGTGTTCCTGGCCTGCCGCAGCGCTTTTGCCGACGCCATCGCCGGCCGCGCCGGGCCCAAGGTCCGCCAGCTCGAGCAGACCCTGACCCGGGACGCCTTTTCCTATCTGACGACGTTGAAGCTGATTCCGCTGCTGCCGTTCTTCGCCCCCAACGTCGCGGCGGGGTTGGCCGGGGTCAGGCTTTCCTCTCTGATTGCGGCCACCGCGCTCGGCAACGCACCGCTGTGTCTTATCCTTGCCTGGCTAGGGATGGGCCTTGGCCGGATCGTCGACCATGGAGGGCCAATCAGCGCCCGTTTGTTCGCGCGCCCGGAAGTGATATTTCCGCTTCTGGGGCTGTCAATGTTGGCTGTGGCTTCGGTCGCATGGCGCATTCTGCGGCGCCGGCGATCGTAACGGGCCGCGGGCGCCATCGATTGCCCGCTCGGTCACGCTCAAGTATCGAACCCAGAATGGCGGATTCCGCGCCCCCGACCGAGCCCCAGCCGCGGGCGCGCTTTCCCTGGCCCGTGGGCCTTTCGTCCCGGCTGCTCCTGCTCACGGTGCTGATCGTGGTGCTGGCCAACCTGCTCATCCTGCCGCCGAACCTGGCGGCGTTCGAGGAACAGCGCCTGCTTGACCGCTTGCGGGCCGCCGAAGTCGCCACCCTGGTCACCCAGACCGCAGCCAATGGCAAGGTCACGGCGCGGATGTCCCAAGCGCTGTTGGCCAGCGCCGAGGTGGTGCAGGTTTCGGTCGGCGTGAACAACGAACGCCATCTCATCTTGCAGATGCCGCGCGTCCAGCGTGCGCCCTATCTGGTCGATCTGCGCAACGGCTCAATGTCTTGGACAACGCCGTTCGAGACCCTGGCTGGGGCCGGCGGCCGAATGGTGCGGGTGGTGGCCAAGCCGCGCTTCCTGCAGGGCGACTTTGTGGAGATTGTCGCCCCCGATGCGCCCCTGAGGCGCGAGCTGACCGCCCAACTGTTGCGGCTGCTGGCCATCGCCGCCTTTACCTCGGTGATGGCCGGGGCGGTGGTCTATCTGTCGCTCAATCTGCTGCTGGTGCGGCCGATGCTGCGAATCACCCGGTCCATGGAGCGGTTTCGCGCCGATCCTGACGATCCACGGGCGCACATCAAGCCGACGGGGCGGCATGACGAGATTGGGCGCGCGGAGCGCGAACTCGACCGCATGCAGATCGACCTGCGCACAGCCCTCAGCTCACGGGCGCGGCTGGCCGCACTCGGCCAGGCGGTGGCCAAGATCAACCACGACCTGCGCAACATGCTCACCAGCGCGCAGCTGGCGTCGGAGCGCATGGCGGCATCGGGCGATCCCAAGGTCGCTCAGGCTCTGCCGAGGCTCGAGCGGGCCCTGGAGCGGGCGGTGAAGCTCGCCTCCGACGTGTTGGCCTTCGGCAAAAGCGAGGAGCCGGCGCCGCAAAAGCAAACCGTGGCCTTGCGCGCGGCTCTGGAAGCAGCGGGTCAGGACGCCGGCCTGACTCCCGACGGCGTGACCCTCGATATCGCTTTCGCCGGGGCGCCCGATGTCTGGGCCGACCCTGAACAGCTGCATCGGATTTTGGTCAACCTGCTGACCAACGCCCGCCAGGCCGTCGATCAGGTCGAAGCGCGAGGGGGCGTGGGCCGGGTCACCGCCGGCCACTCCGCGGACGACGCGACGGATATGCTGCGCCTGGCCGACGACGGTCCCGGCCTGCCTGAGCGCGCGCGCGCCCACATCTTCCAGCCGTTCGCTGGCGCCGCCCGCACCGGTGGCACGGGCCTGGGCCTCGCCATCGCCCGCGAACTGGCCCAGGGTCATGGCGGCGAGCTTACCCTGGTGGAGACGGGACCCCAGGGAACCGTATTCGAACTCCGGCTTCCAAAAGCCAGCTAACAGCAGCCGCGGGCGACACCTTCCCGGCGTGGATCGGCTCCGCCTTCGAGACTGCCGTTGCGAAACGTGACGCCGTGCAGGCCCGAGCCCTCGGCCGCGAAACCAGCTTTCAGCGTCACGCCCTTGGCCGCCAGGCCAGCCATGACCCCGGGGGCGAACTTGGCCGGCTCGGACGCGTAGAAATCGCCCAGCGCCACCAGATTGGGCAGGTCGATGGCTTGTTGGACCGAGAGGTTCCACTCGAACATGCCAACCAGCGTCTTCACGACGTAGGACGGAATGGCCAAGCCTCCGGGGGAGCCAACCGCGGCCACGAAGCGTCCCCGGCTGTCCAGGACGATGGCCGGCGCCATCGACGACCTGGGCCGCTTGCGCGGGCCGACCGCATTGGCCGCCGGGGCGCCGCTCCTGTCGGTGGGCGAGAAGGAAAAGTCCGTAAGCTGATTATTGAGCATGAAGCCGTCGACCATGCGGCCGTCCCCAAACACGCTCTCCACCGTCGTGGTCATCGACACCACATCACCCCAGCGATCGACGACCGTAAAGGATGAGGTGCCGCCAGGCTCGACGGTGGCGTCCGGGCCGTGAGCCGGCGCGCCTGCCGGCTGGCCGGGCGCCGGGGCGGGGCCGGCCTGATCGCCGATGAGCTTGACGCGCGCGGTAAGGTAGGCGGGGTCGAGCAGGCCGCGGGTGGGGACGGTGACGAAGGCCGGATCGGCCACATAGGCGAGGTCGTCGGCATAGGCCAGTCGCTCGGCTTGCGAGAGCAGATACCAGCCCTGCGGGTCCGCGGGACCATGGGCGGATATGTCCGTGCGCGCGAGCAGGCCCAGGGCTTCCAGAGTCACCGGGCCTCCGGAGGGGGCGTTCGGTTCGCACACCGTCCAGGCGTGGAACGGCAGGCACAGCGCCGGGCCTTCGTGCGGCCGATAGGCGGCGAGGTCGGCCAGGGTCATGCCGCCGGGAAGCGGGCCCCGGCCCAGGCGGGCGACGATGTCCGAGGCGATCGGGCCGGTCAGGATGGCGGCGGCGCCTTGGGCCCCGATCCGACGCAAGGTGGCGGCGTAGGCCGGGTTCTTCAGCCGGTCGCCGGCCGCGTATTTCTTGCCGTCCGGGCGGGTGAAATAGGCCGCCACGTCTGGGGTCTGAGCCTGCGGAGCGCGCCCGGAGATGAAGGTGGCCAGCCGGGGGCTGACGATGAAGCCGTCGTCGGCCAGCCGTTCGGTGTTTTCGAACAAGCCCCGCCAGGGCAGGCGGCCGTGCTCCTTGTGAGCCAGTTGCAGCATGGCGACCGCGCCCGGAACGCCGGCCGAGCGCCCAGACAGCACGGCCTGGAAGAAGGGCAGCGGCTTGCCGTCCGGTCCCAGGAACAGGTCGGGAGACGCGGCCGCGGGGGCGGTCTCGCGGCCATCATAGGCGGTGATCTTGCCCGTGCGGCCGTCCAAATAGACCAGAAAGGCGCCGCCGCCGACGCCGGAACTCTGCGGTTCGACGAGGCCCAGGGTCGCCTGGATCGCCACGGCCGCGTCGATTGCCGAACCGCCGCTGCGCAGCACCTTCAGTCCCGCCTCGGTGGCGATGGGATTGGCGGCCGCGACCATGGCGTGG
>DASXMK010000056.1:0-10355 GCA_036495705.1 Caulobacteraceae bacterium
CAGGACGCCGATGTGGGCGCGCGGGTCGGCCAGCGACATGGCGATGAGGCCGCCGCCGACGCCGAGCTGGGTCAGGATCATCCATCCGCGCCGCCGGCCAAGACCACCGACGAGCGGGGCCCGCAGCCGGTCGACCACCGCCCCATAGATGAATTTCACCCCGTAGGTGAGGCCGATCCACGACAGGAAACCGATGGTCGCCAGCCGCACATGGTCCTCGGCCAGCCAGTAGCCCAGGGTGTTGCCGATCAGCATGAACGGCAGGCCGGAGGAAAAACCGAGCGCCAGCATCAGCGCCACCTTGGGGCGCGAAAGCGCGGCCAGGGTGTCGACGAATCGATGCTTGCGGCCCGGCGGGCTGGTCATCCCTGATTTCGCTCCGGTACAGACGCGGAGAGTGGAGCGCGTCGCCGCGCACGTCTAGAACGACGGCGCGAGGGAGGGCCCGGCGCCCGAGATCTCGTCAGGGACGATCCATGCCGCAGTGGACCAATTGGTCGGGAAGCGTCGCCGCCACGCCGGCGCGGATCGAGCGCCCCCGCACCGAAACTGAACTGGCGGCGATCGTCGCCGGCGCTGGGCGCGTGCGCGTCGCCGGCGCAGGCCATTCATTCATGCCCCTGTGCGAGACCGACGATGTGCTCATCTCGCTAGCCGATATGGAGGAGCGTCTGGACGTCGCGCCTGATCGCGCCAGCGCCTGGGTCCCGGCCGGCATGCCGATCGGAAAGCTGGCAGAGGCCCTGTGGGCCGAGGGCCTGTCGCTGGCCAACCAGGGCGACATCGACAAACAGGCCATCGCCGGAGCGCTGGCGACGGCCACCCACGGCACCGGACGCACCCTGGGCGCGCTCTCGACCTTCGCCCGGGCGTTTCGCCTCGTGCTGGCCGATGGCGCGGTGATCGAATGCGATGCTGAGCGCGAGCGGGAGCTGTTCCAGGCCCAGCGCGTCAGCCTCGGCGCTCTGGGGGTGATGTCGCGGGTCAGGCTTTCGGTAACGCCCGCCTATCGCCTCCGCGAGACCCTGCGTCGCGCGCCCCTCGATGAGATTCTGCGCGACTGGGACGACCTCACCGCGCGCCACCGGCATGTGGAGTTCTTCGTCTTTCCCTATGCCGACCATGCGCTCCTGAAGATCCTGGAGCCGGTGGAGACCGGAGACGACAAGGCGCCGGCCAGCGACATCGAAAGCAGTGTCCTGCAATTGGCCTGCGACATTGCGCGCTTTGTCCCGGCTTTGGCGCCGGCGCTGCAGCGCCTGCTGACCTCGGCCATCGGCGCCTCGACCCGGGCGGCGCCGGCATGGCGCATCTTCCCCTCCGAACGGCCGACGAAGTTCGAGGAGATGGAATATGAAATCCCCGCCGCGCGCGGCGCCGAGGCCCTGCGCGCCGCGATGACCGAGGTGCGCCGCCGGCGCCTGCCGATCATTTTCCCGTTCGAATACCGCGCCGTCGCCGCCGACGACATCTGGCTCTCGCCGATGAGCGGCCGCGACTGCGTGTCCATCTCTTTCCACCAGTACGCCAAGATGGCGTGGCGCGAGGCCTTCGCCGCCATCGAGCCGGTGTTCGCCGCACACGGTGGGCGCCCGCACTGGGCCAAGCGGCATTCCCTGGCCGCGGACGACGTGGTGCGACTCTACCCCGAGGCCCTGCGCTGGGGTGAAGTGCGAAAGCGCGTGGATCCGAGGGCCAAGTTCCTCAACGCCCACCTGCGCGACCTGCTGGCCTTTTCGCTTTAAGGAGGGCGGTCCATGTCTATTCCCATGCTCAACGCCCATCTCGTGGGCCGTCAGGGTGGCCGGCGCGACCTCGCCACCCCGGCTCTGGTAGTCGATCTCGACGCCCTGGAGCGCAACATCGCCGCCATGGCCGCTTTCGCGCGCCAGGCGGGCCTGACCCTGCGGCCCCACGCCAAGACCCATAAGAGCGTCGAGATCGCCCGCCGACAGATCGCCGCCGGAGCGGTCGGGGTGTGCTGCGCCAAGCTCGGCGAGGCCGAGGCCCTGGCCGATGGCGGGATCGAGAACATCCTCATCACCTCGCCGGTCGTGGGGGCGATGTGGGTCGAGCGCCTGACCGCGCTGGCGGCGCGTTCGCCGGGGCTGATGGCGGCGGTCGATCATCGGGACGCCGTAGCGGCGCTAGCGACCAGCGGCGCGGCCCTGACCCTGCTCGTGGACATCGATCCCGGCATTCACCGCACCGGCGTCGCCGATGGCGAGGCGGCGGTGGCCCTGGCGCGCCAGATCGACCAGGCTCCCAACCTGACCTTCGCCGGCGTGCAGTTCTATTGCGGCATGCAACAGCACATCGAGGCCTTCGGTGATCGCCGCCAGGCCATCGAGGAGCGCACGGCCTATCTGTCGGCCATCGTCGGTCAGCTGACGGCGGCGGGCTTTACCCCGCGGATCGTCACCGGCGGCGGCACCGGCACCCACGTGATCGACGCGGCCCTGGGCGTGCTCAACGAACTGCAGGTCGGCTCGTATGTGTTCATGGACCGGCAGTACAACGACTGCGATCTGGCCGGCGACGGCGCGGCCCGGTTCGAAACCGCGCTGATGGTCGATGCGCGGGTGATCAGCGCCAGCCACCTGTTCATGGCCACGGTCGACGCCGGCTTTAAGGCCTTCGCCACTGAGGCCGGGTCCCCGCCGATCCTGGCGGGCGCGGTCGATGGGGCGGCCTACCATTTCATGGGCGACGAGCATGGCTGCGTCGTCCCGCCGGGGGGGCTCGCGCCGCCGAAACTGGGCGAGGTCGTGACCTTCGCCGCTCCGCACTGCGATCCGACCGTCAACCTCTATGATTTCTATCACGCCGTGTGCGGCGACACCCTGGCCGCGGTGTGGCCTATCGAGGCCCGGGGGCGTTCCGCCTGAGCCGTTCTGGGCGCTTTCCCGCCCCTGCGTAAGGTGGCTAAAGTCGTCCCGTAGTGAGGACGCCCGCCATGACTGTAGATGAAGCCACGCTCGACGCCGCCCTGGCCGAGGCTCACCTGCCGGCGCTGCTGATGTCGCTCATCCACCTGACCGGCGACGCCACGCTGCTAACCCCCGAGCGCCGACCGACCTATGTGTTCATGGCCGACAACAAGCTCGGCGGCTATTCGCAGGAGGTTCAGGACCATCTGCGCGCCCGGGCCAAGGCGGCGATCAAGGCCTATCTCGAAGGCGCGCCCATGCCGCCGCCGCCCTCGCCGGCCACGGTGCGCAGGATGCTGGACTGGATCGCCGGGGCCGATATCCCCGATCATTATGTCCCGTTCCTTTCCGACGAGCTGGCCCTCGATGGCCGCACGACCAAGATCCCGGACTGGTCATCGCCCAAGCTCCATGAGGCAGCGTCGCGGATGAAGGTGGTGGTTGTCGGCGCCGGCATGTCCGGCATCCTCACCGGCATTCGTCTCAAGCAGGCCGGGATCGCCTTCACCATCATCGAGAAGAACGCCGACGTCGGCGGCACCTGGCTGGAAAACGTCTATCCTGGCTGCCGGGTCGACAACCCCAACCACATGTATTCCTATTCTTTCGAGCCCAGCCACGATTTCCCGCAGTTCTATTCCACCCAGCCGGTGCTGCTGGATTACTTCCGCCGCGTGGCCGACAAATACGAGCTTCGCCGCCACATCCGCTTCGAGACCGAGGTCAAGGAGGCGGTGTTCGACGAGCGCGCGGCCATGTGGCGGGTGACCGTCGGAACCCGGGACGGCGGGCGTGAGACCCTTGAGGCTAACGCCCTGGTCACCGCCGTCGGCCAGCTCAACCGGCCCAGAATGCCCGACATCGAAGGCGTCGACAGCTTCGCCGGGCCCAGCTTCCATTCGGCCCGCTGGCGGTCTGACGTAGACCTGAGCGGCAAGTGCGTGGCGGTGATCGGGGCCGGGGCCAGCGCCTATCAATTCGTGCCCGAGATCGCCCCCAAGGTCTCCCACCTGGAGGTGTTCCAGCGCACCCCGCCGTGGCCGGTCCCCGTGCCGACCTATCATTACGACGTGCCGGAGGGGAAAAAGTGGCTGCTCGAGCACGTCCCGTTCTATGACAAGTGGTACCGCTTTTTCTTGTTCTGGATGCTGACCGACGGCCTCTACGCGATGGTCCAGGCCGATCCCGATTGGAAGGGCGATGAAGGCGCGGTCAGCGCCGCCAATGCCGAACTGCGGGCCTTACTCGAGCAAGCGCTGCGCGCCCAGGCGCCCGACCACCCCGATCTGCTGGACAAGGTCATCCCGGCCTATCCCATGGGCGGCAAGCGGGCGCTGCTGGACAACGGCGTGTGGATGGCGGCGTTGCGGCGCGACAACGTCGACCTGGTCACCGCCCCGATCGCGCGCATCACCCCAAAGGGCGTGCTGACCAAGGATGGCGTGGAGCACACCGCCGACGTCGTCATCTTCGGGACCGGGTTCCAGGCCAGCCGCTTCCTATGGCCGATGCGTATCGTCGGCCATGGCGGCGTCGATCTGAATACGGTGTGGCGGGGGGATGCCCGGGCCTATCTCGGCATGACCACCCCGGGCTTCCCCAATCTGTTCATGATCTACGGGCCGAACACCAACATCGTGGTCAACGGCTCGATCGTGTTCTTCTCGGAGTGCTCGGTGCGCTACATCGTCGGGGCCCTGAAGCTGATGGCCGAGCGCGACGCCGACACTCTGGAGGTGAAACGCGAGGTGCACGATGCCTTCAACGCCAAGGTCGACAAGGCCAACGCCCTAATGGCCTGGGGCGCCCCGCAGGTGACCAGCTGGTACAAGAACTCGACCGGGCGGGTGTCGCAGAACTGGCCGTTCCCGCTGGTAGACTATTGGAACGCCACCGTGGCCCCCAACCCCGACGATTTCATCCTGAAGAGCTGGGTCAAGGCCGAAGCGTAACAGCCCGTGGCGGGGTTAGCGTTGCGTCGTCGCCACGCGGTGATGAGCGCCGGCGTCTCCGGCGACGTAGGCCCCGGCGCACGCGGCGAGCGCGGCCAGAGACATGGCGAAAAACACACCCACGATCGCCCTCATGCCCTGTGGCCCTCCCGCATTACATTTCTGCAAGAATTGCAGGATTGGCGGCAAAGGTCAAAGCCGCTTGCGCGCCCCCGCGCGATGGTCTTAGTCGCGGCGAATGCGGCCGCAGGGGCGTTCAATTGGCGATCTGATCGCCGGCCGGGAGCCGGGCCGCGCCCTTCCGCAAGCCTTCTATGTCCGCGAGGACGTTTTCGCGCGCGATCTCGATATGCTGCTGGCCGGGTGGACCTGCCTCGGGCACGAAAGCGAGGTCGCCGCGCCGGGCGACTGGATCACCGCCGGCTTTGGCGCGGAATCGGCGATCATCGTGCGCGGCGAGGACGGCGAAGTCCGGGCGCTGGCCAATGTCTGCCGCCATCGCGGCTCGCGGGTGTGCGTCGAGGCCCGCGGCAGCGCCTCGGTGTTCACCTGTCCCTATCACGCCTGGTCCTATCGCCTGGACGGTCGTTTGCGCGCCGCCCGCGAGATGCCCGAGGGCTTCGACCCGGCCGACTTTGGGCTCAAGACCCTGCCGCTGGTCAATCTCGGCGGGCTGCTGTTCGTGAGCTTCGGCGCGGCCCCGCCGTCGCTGGCCGAGGCCGGCCCGGCGCTGGTGGCCATGGGCGAGCGTCATGGGTGGACGCGGGCCAAGGTCGCCGCCCGGCGCAGCTATACGGTGGCCGCCAACTGGAAGCTGGTGCTGGAGAACTATCACGAATGCTATCACTGCGGGCCTGCCCATCCCGAGTTCTCGGTCCTGCACACCCTGGCCCGGCCCAAAGCGCGGCGTCTGCAGCCGGGAGCGGATTTCGAGGCCTGGGGGGCCGAATCGGACGGACGGGCGGTGGCCCGGGTCATGGGCTCCGCCCTGGCCGAAGGGGCTTTGACCGGCAGCCGCGACGGATCGCTGATCGCCCCGCTGATGGTCCCGGCCGCCGACGGAACCTGCGTGTTCGCCGAGCTGGGCTATCTGTCAGCGTTCCTGGCCTACGCCGATCACGGGGTCATCTACCGCTTCATCCCGCGTGGCGTGCTGGAGACGGAGATGGAGGTGCTGTGGCTGGTGGCGGCGGAGGCGCGGGAAGGGGCCGACTACCAGCCCGAGGCGCTGACCTGGCTCTGGGACATCACCAGCCTGGCCGACAAGCGCATCATCGAACGCAACCAGGCCGGCGTGCTGTCGCGCTTCTATGTCCCCGGGCCGTTTTCCCTGATGGAGCCGGGAACCGCGCAACTGGTCGACCGCTACCTCGCCGACCTCGCGGCTGCCGACGGCGCCTGAGGTGATCTATGACACCGTGATTGTCGGCGGCGGCCACAATGGCCTCGTCTGCGCCTTCTACCTGGCCCGCGCCGGCTACCGGGTGCGGGTGCTCGAGCGGCGCGAGATCGTCGGCGGGGCGGCGATCACTGAAGAGTTCCATCCCGGCTTCCGCAATTCCACCGCGAGCTATTCGGTCAGCCTGCTGAATCCCAAGGTCATCGCCGACATGGACTTGGCGCGCCACGGCCTTCGGATCGTGATCAGGCCGCTCAGCTATTTCGCCCCCACCGATGACGGCCGGTATCTGATCCTGGATCGGGACGCCGCCCGCACCCACAGTGAAGTGGCGCAGTTCTCCGCCAAGGACGCCCAGCGCCTGCCGGCCTTCCACGCCCACCTCGACAGCGCCGTCGAACTGCTGCGATCGCTGCTTCTCAAGACCCCGGTCAATCCGGCCGGCGGCGCGCGAGATCTCTTCAGCGCCCTGTCCGTGGCCGCCAAAGTGCGAGGGCTCGGCCTCGAGGGTCAGACCCTGCTGCTCGACCTGTTCGGCAAGAGCGCCGGCGACATGCTCGACACCTGGTTCGAAACCGATGTGCTGAAAGGCCTGATGGGCTTCGACGCAGTGATCGGCAACTACGCCAGTCCCTACACGCCCGGCTCGGCTTATGTGCTGCTGCACCATGTGTTCGGCGAGGTGAACGGCGTCAAAGGCGCCTGGGGCCACGCCATCGGCGGCATGGGCGCGATCACGGGGGCCATGCGCACCGCCTGCGAGGCGGCGGGGGTGGAGATTTCCACGGCTTCGCCGGTGCGCGAGATCGCCATTGCCGGCGGACGGGCGCGTGGCGTGGTGCTGGAGAACGGATCGGACCTGGCGGCTCGGGTCGTGGTCTCCAACCTCAACCCCAAACTGCTGTTCGGCGCCTTGGTGGCACGGGAGCATCTGCCGGAATCCTTCCGCGCCCGCATGGCCGCCTGGCGCTGCGCCTCCGGCGTCTTCCGCATGAACGTGGCGCTCGCCGAACTGCCCAATTTCTCCTGCAAGCCCAGCGCCGGGGCGGCCGAGCAGCACGGGGCTAGCATCATCATCGCGCCGTCGCTGAGATACCTCGATCACGCTTTCATGGACGCGCGTCAGTTCGGCTGGGCCAAAGCGCCGGCGATCGAGATGCATATCCCAAGCGTGCTCGACGACAGCCTGGCCCCGCCCGGGGCCCATGTCGCCAGCCTGTTCTGCCAGCAATTCGCGCCCGACCTGCCGGACGGCTCAAGCTGGGACGACCATCGCGAGGCCGCCGCCGACCTGATCATCGACACCGTCACCGCCCATGCGCCGAACTTCAAGGGCGCGGTGCTGGGGCGGATGATCCTCTCGCCGCTTGACCTGGAGCGCAAGCTGGCGCTGACCGGCGGCGACATCTTCCACGGCGCCCTCAGCCTCGACCAGCTCTATGCCGCCAGGCCCGCGCTCGGCCACGGCGACTACCGCTCGCCAGTGCGGGGACTGTATATGTGCGGCTCGGGGACCCATCCGGGTGGGGGAGTCACTGGCGCGCCGGGGCACAATGCCGCTCACGAGATCTTGCGCGACCTGAAGCGCGGGGGGCTCTGAGTATCAGACTTGGGTCACCCGGCCGGAAACTGCGTCGGTCTGACCCAGGCAATCTAACGCCGTAGCCATCGCGGCGCTTCGGAGGATCGCTCAACACTCGACCACGTTGACCGCCAGGCCGCCCAAGGAAGTTTCCTTGTAGATCTCGCTCATGTCGGCCCCGGTGCGCTTCATGGTGGCTATGACCTTGTCGAGCGAGACCGAATGCTGGCCATCGCCCAACAGCGCCAGTCGGGCGGCGTCGATGGCCTTGATGGCCCCCATGGCGTTGCGCTCGATGCACGGGATCTGCACCAGGCCGCCGATCGGATCGCAGGTCAGGCCGAGATTGTGCTCCATGCCGATCTCGGCGGCGTTCTCGATCTGGGCGTTGGTCCCGCCGAGGGCGGCGGCCAGGCCGGCGGCGGCCATGGAGCAGGCGACGCCCACCTCGCCCTGACAGCCGACTTCCGCCCCGCTGATCGAGGCGTTCTGCTTGTAGAGCGCGCCGATGGCCCCAGCCGTGAGCAGAAAAGCGCGCCGGGTCTCGACCGTGCCGGCGTGGAAGCGGTCGTGATAGCGCATTACCGCCGGAATGATCCCGGCCGCGCCGTTGGTCGGGGCGGTGACCACCCGCCCGCCTGAAGCGTTCTCCTCGTTGACCGCCAAGGCCCAGAGATTGACCCAGTCCATGGCCGCCAGGGGATCGGCGATCTGGCGCTCCATGCGGGCGAGGATCGTGCTCCGCAGTTGCTGGGCCCGGCGTTTGACGGCGAGGCCGCCGGGGAGCGTTCCGCCCTGGCGCATGCCGCGCTCGATACACGCGTCCATGGCCTCACAGATGGTGTCGAGGCCGGCCAGGACGTCGACCTCCGGCTTTGCCGCCCGCTCATTGGCCAAGGTCAGTTCGGCGATGGTCAGGCCAGCGTCTCCAGCCATCGCCAGCAGCTCGGCCCCGGATTGGAAAGGAAACGGGACCTCGGGCCCCTCGTCGCCTGGGGCATTGCGGCCGAACTCATCCTCGTCGCGCACAAAGCCGCCGCCGATGGAGAAATACGTCCGCTCGGCGAGTTTGCCCTCATCGGCGTCGAAGGCCCGGAAGGTAAGGGCGTTGGGGTGCTGCGGGACGCGCTCGGACCCTGCCCACAGGATGTCGCGGGTCTCGTCGAAGGCGACAGCCGGCCCACCGCCGAGCGAGAGGGATTGCTCAGCGCGAATGGCCGTGAGGGCGGCGTCACCGGCGTCGGGATCGAGGCTCGCCGGCGCGAACCCGGCCAGGCCCAGGATCACCGCCCGGTCGGTAGCGTGGCCGCGGCCAGTGAGCGCCAGGGAGCCGTAGAGCACCACCTCCACGCGCGCGGTCCGGGGCGCCCGGCCGGTTTGCACGAGCCGGCGCACGAACCGCCCGGCGGCGATCATCGGCCCCATGGTGTGGGAGCTGGAGGGTCCGACGCCGGGCTTGAACAGATCGAAGACGCTGACCGTCATGGAATAATTGCGCGCCTAGCCATGGCGCGCGGACCCTATCTCGGAAGGTCGCTGGCTCCCATCAGAAACTCGTCCACCGCCCGGGCGCACTGGCGGCCCTCGCGGATGGCCCACACCACCAGGGACTGTCCGCGACGCATGTCGCCGGCCGCGAACACCCCCTCGAGACTTGTCCGATAGTCCCTGACGTCGGCGGCCACATTGCCGTGGCCATCCAGCTCAACGCCGGCGTCGGCGATGACGCAGTCCTGCCGCGGGCCGAGGAAGCCCATGGCCAGGAGCACGAGATCGGCTCTCAACAGGAACTCACTTCCGGGAACCTCGGTCATGGTCAGGCGGCCGTCGGGGCCGGGGGTCCATTCCAGGCGCACACACTCCAGGGCCTCGATCCGGCCGCTTGTGCCCAGCGCCCGCCGGGTGGCGACGGCGAAGGCGCGTTCGCAGCCCTCCTCCTGCGAGGATGAAGTGCGCAGCTTGAGCGGCCAGTCGGGCCAGGTCAGGGCCTTGTTCTCGCGCTCCGGGGGCTGCGGCAGAATCTCGAGCTGGGTAATCGAGGCCGCACCCTGACGGTTCGAGGTGCCGATGCAGTCCGAGCCGGTATCGCCGCCGCCGATCACCACCACATGCTTGCCGGCGGCGCTGATGGCGCCCTCCGGGGCGGCCCGGGCCTCGTCGTCGCCCGCCCCGCGCTTGTTCTGCTGGGTCAGGAAATCCATGGCGAAATGGATGCCGGAAAGGTCGTGGGGCGGCAGTTGCAGATCGCGCGGCAATTCGGCGCCGCCGGCCAGCACCACGGCGTCGAAGGCCTCGGCGAGTTGCGCGAACGGGCGACCGGCCCCGACGTAGACCCCCGGCGAGAAAGTGACGCCTTCGGCCTGCATCTGGGCGACGCGGCGGTCGATCAGGCGCTTCTCCATCTTGAAGTCGGGAATCCCGTAGCGCAGCAGGCCGCCGATACGGTCGCTCTTTTCGAACACCGTCACCGCGTGACCGGCGCGGGCCAGTTG
>DASXMK010000057.1:0-7061 GCA_036495705.1 Caulobacteraceae bacterium
CGTGCGCGATCGCGGCCAGCGGCTCTTTGCGCATTGCATTCTTGCCAAAGCTTTTGGGGGTGAAGGGCATGGTCCGCGCGGTCGAACGTCGTAGCTGAGCTTTCGCAGGTGTGGACATCTTGGCTTCTCTCGTGACAACAAAATGTTATTGCACACTCCTAATACACGTTGCGTGCCAAAACGGAGTAACTTACGGAAGTTATTGATGATGTGTTACTTGCTCTGAATTCAAAGAGCAGGGTCGCGGCCGGCATGGCGCTTCTGTTTTCCCGAAACAGAACAGGTTCATCGGACGCCGCCAACCATGCTCTTTAGCCTCTATGACTTACGCGACAGTGTCATTTCGGGAATTCCTTCCCACGCCTTCCCGATTCGGTTCCAGCCGCAATCCCGTTCTCAACCAGCACCCTTCCATGGCAACTTGCTTACAATGAAGCGATGCCAGACAAGTCAAAAACCTTCCGTTCCGCCGATCGTGCCGCTGACGCTCTCCGTCCCATCCGCCTGACCCCTCACTACGTCGCCGTCGCGGAGGGTTCCGTCCTCATCGAGCTTGGGAACACCCGCGTGCTCTGCAACGCCACCATCGAACAGGGCGTGCCCTCATGGCTGCGCAACAGCGGCCGCGGCTGGGTTACCGCCGAGTACGGCATGCTTCCGCGCGCCACGCTCACCCGTACCGCCCGCGAATCGGAACGAGGCAAGATCGGAGGCCGCACGCACGAAATTCAGCGCCTCATCGGTCGCTCCCTGCGCGCTGTCGTCGACATGAAGGAGCTGGGCGAGCGCCAGATCACCCTGGACTGCGACGTGATCCAGGCCGACGGAGGCACCCGCACCGCAGCCGTGACCGGCGGCTGGGTGGCGCTGAAACTGGCGATGAAACACCTGGTCAAGGAGGGTGTGATCGCGCGCGATCCGATTCTCGATCATGTGGCGGCCATCTCTTGCGGAGTTGTCGATGGAAATGCGGTGCTCGACCTCGACTATGAGGAGGACAGCAACGCTGAGGCCGACGCCAATTTCGTCCTTACCGGCGGCGGCGAGATCGTCGAGGTCCAGGCGACCGGTGAGAAGCGAGGCATCTCGCGCGCGGAATTCAACGCCCTGATGGACCTGGCCCAAGTCGGCATCGCCAGCCTGGTGGAGCTTCAGAGGGCCGCCATCCTCGATTGAGCGCTCACAGTTCGCCGGCGTCATCCTCCATGTCGTCGTGCGGGCCGGGCTCGTAGACCACGAGGTCACCCGGCTGACATTCCAATTCGCGACACAACGCGCCCAGGGTGGAAAAACGGATCGCCCGCGCCTTGCCGGTCTTCAAGATCGACAGGTTGGCGATGGTTACGCCCACGCGATCGGCAAGCTCGGTGAGCGACATCCGTCGTTCCAGCAGAAGACGGTCGAGGCGGACGCGGATGGGCATCGCGTCAGATCGTCAGCTCGGCTTCGCCGCGCAGACGCGCGCCTTCGCGGAACACCTCGGACAGCACCACGATCACCAGGATCGCAAACCAGGTCGTCAAGCTGACGCTGCCGCTGATGCGAAAAGCGCCATGGAAAATCAGCCGCGTCCACGCGGCCACCGCGTAGCGCCCCAGTTCCAGGACCGCCAGGGCCGCGCCGATGATGCGCAGTCGCCGGGCGTTGTCGGGGTGGAACGGGTCGCCCCCGATGAGCGTGCGAAAAATATTGCGAAGCCGGTCGACGACGATGATGCCGCCGACCAGATAGAGATCGACGATGAGCAGCATGCCGGCGGCCATCGGACCCAGCCACGGGCCTTGCAGGTCAATGGTGTCGAGGCTGATGTGGCTGCTCAGCCAGTCCGGCCTGAAGCTCAGGAGCAGCGCCGCCACGATCGCCAGGGTCACCGCCACGACGGCGATCCACAGCACAAAGTGGAAGACATCCAGGATCACCTTCAAAAAGCTCGAGACCGAGCCGGGCCCCAGGGCGCGCATCGAACCCTCCACGCAGAACCGCCGCGTAAGGACCAAACCCTACGCGGCGGCGAAGATGACCCTAACCGGGTCGGCGGCAAAGCGCATCCTAGCGGATGAACAGGCCGACGGCCGCCAAGGGCAGGCCCACGAACACGATGGCGTTCATAACCGTCAGGGCGAAACGGTCGACGATTTGGATCAGTTGGGAAGCGTGCATGACTGAAGTCTCCATTTGCTTTTGCGCCTGGGGCGCGGGGTTGAAGTTCTGTTTCCGGTGAAGGTGACTTCCGCCGTCCTTCTGTGTTTATCGATATGCCCATATCGTTTTTCAATCAAATTAAATATCGTTTATCAATATTACATTTCCGCAATGCAAACTGCAGGCGCACCACCGCCATGGTCTTCCCAGCAGGCTGCATTGGTTTAGGAAGGGGTAGATGACCCTTCGCCTCGAACCCGGCGCACGGCTGGTGGCCGCGACGCACAACCCCGGCAAGGCCGCCGAACTGGCCCAGCTTCTCGATGGCCGCTTCGAGATCGTCTCGGCTTCGCAACTCGGACTGTCCGAGCCGGACGAAACCGAGACCACCTTCATCGGCAACGCCGTTCTCAAGGCCAGGGCGGCATCGAATGAGAGCGGTCTGGTGGCCATCGCCGACGACTCCGGCCTGTGCGTCGAGGCCTTGGAGGGGGCGCCCGGGGTCCACTCCGCCCGCTGGGCCGGCCCTAATCGTGATTTCGCCAGGGCCATCGATCTGGTGGAACGGCGGCTGGCCGAGAGCGAGCGCGACGATCGCGGCGCCTGGTTCATCTGCGCTCTGGCCGTAGCCTGGCCGATGGGTCCGGTGGTGGCGGTGGAAGGACGCATCGATGGGGCGCTGGTCTATCCGCCGCGGGGGACGCGCGGTTTCGGCTATGACCCGATCTTCCTCCCGACCGGCGGCGCCGAGACGTTCGGAGAGATGGATCCGGCGGCCAAGGCGCGGGTCAGCCACCGGGCTCGCGCCTTCGACGCGCTGAAGGCGGCCCTGTTTTGACGGGACAGTCGCCGGACATCGGCCTCTATGTGCATTGGCCTTATTGCGCCCGCGTTTGCCCCTACTGCGACTTCAACGTGGTTCGCGATCGCGGACGCTCAGCCACGGATACCAACCTCGTCGCCGCCATCGTCGCCGACCTGGAAGGCCAAGCGCAGACGTTGGGACGCCGCCGCCTGGTTTCGATCTTTTTCGGCGGCGGCACGCCCTCGCTGGCGCCGGTCGAAGTCATCGCCGAGATCATTTGCACCGCGCAGCGTCTTTGGCCGCCCGCCCCGGACTTGGAGGTGACGCTCGAAGCCAATCCGGCCGACGCCACGAGGGCCAGGTTCGCGGACCTGGCCGGCGCCGGGGTCAATCGACTGTCGCTCGGCGTGCAATCGTTCGATGACGGACAACTGCGGTTTCTGGGCCGCGACCACGATGCGGCGACGGCATTGCGGGCGGCGGAATGCGCGCGAAGTTGCTTCCAGCGTGTGTCATTTGACCTGATCTACGCCTTGCCCGGCCAGACAACGTCCGAGTGGGCGGCGATGCTCGCCCAGGCCAACTCCCTGGGGCCCGAGCACCTGTCGGCCTATCAATTGACCATTGAACCCCAAACCGCCTTCGGGCGGGCTCTTCGGCGCGGCGAGTTCCGTCCGCTTGCGGACGATCAAAGGGCCGATCTGTTCGACACCACCCAATCGGTGTTGGGCGCGCTCGGTTATCATGCCTATGAAGTGTCCAATCATGCTTTGGGTGAAGCCGCTCGCTCGCGTCACAATCTCATCTATTGGCGCGGCCAAGACTATGTTGGCGTCGGCCCCGGCGCGCACGGCCGTTTGACCCTCGCTGGAAAGCGCTGCGCGACCGAGTGCCCACGCCGCATTGCCGACTACATCGCGCACGTCGATCGCTTCGGGGTTGGCGCGCACCCACAGGAACTGACAGCTCGCGACGCGGCCACAGAGCGCCTGCTGATGGGGCTTAGGACCGTCGAAGGGGCGCCGCTTTCCGAACTTGATGAACTAGAGCTCGGCGGCGGGCGAATAGCCGCGCTGGCTGGCTATCTCGAGGTCAGGAGTGGTCACCTGATCGCCACCGGCCGCGGGCGCCCCGTCCTGGACCGCCTCATCGGCGAGTTGACCCGTGCCGCCTGAACCGAAGGCGGTGGCGGCGGGGCTCTATCTCGTGGCGACGCCGATTGGCAACCTGCGCGACATCACCTTGCGCGCACTCGACGTGCTGGCGGCGGCAGATCTGGTCCTGGCCGAGGACACCCGGGTGACCGGCAAGCTTCTGGCGGCCTATGGAATTTCGGCCAAGCTCGACCGATACGACGAGCACGGCGCTCGGCGCATCCGCCCGAAAGTCCTGCAAACCCTGGCTGAAGGCGGCCGCATCGCCCTGGTCTCTGACGCCGGCACGCCGCTCATTAGCGACCCAGGCTATCGACTCGTAGTGGAGGCGGTGGCGCAAGGCTCGGCGGTGTTCCCCATTCCCGGCCCTTCGGCGGTCACCGCCGCCTTGACCATCGCCGGCTTGCCCACCGACCGCTTCCTGTTCGCCGGCTTTCCCCCTTCGCGTTCGGCCGCGCGCCGGAAGTTCCTCGAGGACCTGGCGCCCGTCGCGGCGACGTTGATCTTCTTCGAGAGCGGAGCGCGTCTGGGCGCGAGCCTCTCAGATATGGCTCAAGCGCTTGGCCCACGGCGCGCCGCCGTGGCGCGCGAACTCACCAAGCTGCACGAGACGGTCATTCGCGGGCCTCTGGACGGCCTGGCTGCCGATCCGCGCCTGGCGGTGGCCAAAGGCGAGATCGTGGTGCTGGTGGATCGCGGACAAGAACCCTTAGCCGGCGCCGACGAGGCGGACGCCGCCCTCGCTGAAGCCCTGACCCGGCTCGGCCCGGCCGAAGCCGCCTCTGAAGTCGCCAAGGCCCTCAACCTTCCTCGCCGGGAACTTTACGCCCGCGCAATCGCCCTGCGCGCCCGATGACTCCGGTCCGCAGCCGGCGGGGCAGGCGCGCGCGCCAAGATGGCCGCCGCAGCGAGGTTCTGTGCGCGCTATGGCTGATGGCTAAGGGCTATCGCGTCCTTGGCTTCAGGCTGAAGACCCCTGCAGCGGAGATCGACCTGCTGGTCAGCAAAGGCGATCTGGTGGCGGTGGTCGAGGTCAAACGCCGGACCAGCCTCGATGCGGCTCTCGATGCGGTCACGCCGCGGCAACGCGACCGGCTGTTGCGCGCCGCCCGGTCGATTACCGCGCGCCGCCCCGACCTCAGCGCGGCGGCGATCCGTCTTGACCTGATGGCCCTCGCGCCGCGGCGATGGCCGCGCCATATTCGCGACGCTTGGCGCGACGCCTAAGCGGGCCGGCGCCGCCGCGCCGATAGGAGGGTCCATGCCGCTCAAGGTCGCCGTCCAAATGAATCCGGTCGAAAGGATCAACATCGATACGGACACGACCTTCATGTTCATGCTGGAGGCTCAGACGCGCGGGCATGGCCTCTGGGTCTATGCGCCGGAACGGCTGACGCTCGACAGCGGTCAGGTCATCGCGCGCGGACGAGCCCTGAATCTCAGAGCTGTCAAAGGCGACCACCACCGACTCGGCGGGACCGAGGTCCGCAACCTGGCCGAATTCGACGTCGTGTTGATGCGCCAGGATCCCCCGTTCGACATGGCCTATATCACCGCGACCTATTTTCTGGAGCGGATCCATCCGGCGACCCTGGTGGTCAACGACCCGGCCCAGGTGCGCAATGCCCCGGAGAAACTGTTCGTCACCGATTTTCCGCAATTGCAGCCGCCGACCCTGATCGCCAATGACCCGGAAGCCCTGCACGCCTTCCACGAACTTCACGGCGATATCGTGCTCAAACCCCTTTACGGCGGGGCGGGGTCTGGGGTGGTCAGGCTCGCCGCCGGTGATCCAAACCTCGACGCCCTGCTGGAGTTGCATGCCATGATCGGTCCAGAGGCCGTCATTGCCCAAAAGTTCATCCCGGCGGTGTCCCGAGGCGACAAGCGCATATTGATCGTGGATGGCGAGCCCGTGGGCGCCATCAACCGCATCCCGGCCGAGGGCCAGGTGCGCTCGAACCTGGCCCGTGGCGGTCGAGCCGAGTCTGTGGATCTCACCGCCAGGGACCTGGAGATCTGCTCGACCATCGGCCCGGAACTCCAGCGCCGGGGTCTGCTGTTCGTCGGCATCGACGTCATCGGCGAGTACCTGACGGAAATAAATGTCACCTCTCCCACCGGCGCCCAGCAGCTGAAGATGTTCGGCGGACGGGATGCGGCCGCCTGCCTGTGGGACAGCATCGAAACCCTGCGCGCCGCTCCGCCGGAGGCTCGGCGGCGACTATGAATGTTCCTCTTTCGTTCCTATCGGCCATGCTCTAGGCTGGCGGTAGCCTTAGGCGAGGCTGGGGAGGGTCATGGCCGCACGCATCGCTTCGGTGGCATTCGAGGGCATCAACGCCCGGCGGGTCGAGGTCGAGGTCCAGGCCGTCGGTGGGCCTTCGTCGTTCGAGGTCGTGGGCCTGGCGGACAAGGCCGTTGGCGAAGCGCGCGACCGCGTGCGGGCGGCGTTCGCGGGGCTGGGCCTGGCGCTGCCGCCGCGCCGGCTGGTGGCCAATCTGGCGCCGGCCGATCTGCCCAAGGAAGGTAGCCACTACGACCTGCCGATAGCGCTGGCCCTCATGGCCGCCATGGGCATCATTCCTCAGGACGCCCTGGAAGGCTGGGCGGCGATCGGTGAGCTCAATCTCAATGGCGAGATTGCTCCCGTGGCCGGAGCATTGCCGGCGGCCATGGCCGCCAACGCCATGGGACTTGGTCTAATATGTCCGGAGGTCTGCGGCCCGGAAGCGGCCTGGGCGGGGGATGTCGCCATACTGGCCCCGCGGTCGTTGATCGCGCTCGTCAACCATTTTCGCGGCAGCCAGATGCTGGGCCAACCCAAGCCGGGCCCGATGCTGGAGTCGGCTCGCGGTCCTGATCTTAAGGACGTCAGGGGCCAGGAAGGCGCGAAGCGCGCCCTCGAGATCGCCGCCGCCGGGGGGCACAATCTCCTCTACGTCGGTCCCCCGGGGTCG
>DASXMK010000058.1:0-4056 GCA_036495705.1 Caulobacteraceae bacterium
CACTGACCTGGCCGTCGTGCGCCTGGCGGCGAGCGGCCTGCCGCACGCGCCGTTCGGCAGCTCGGCCGCCCTGCGCGTCGGCCAGCTGGTGATCGCGATCGGCAACCCGTTTGGCTATCAGGCCAGCGTCACCGCCGGCATCGTCAGCGCGCTGGGCCGCACCCTGCGCAGCGCCTCCGGCCGTCTGATCGATTCGGTCATCCAGACCGACGCGCCGCTCAATCCCGGCAATTCAGGCGGTCCGCTGGTCGATGGCGCGGGCCGCGTGGTCGGGATCAACACCGCGATTTTTGGCGGCGCTCAGGGCATCTGCTTTGCCATCGGCATCGATACCGCGATCCACGTGGTCGCCGAACTGATGCACGATGGCCGGGTGCGCCGCTCGCGTCTGGGGATGTCTGGCCAGACCATCACCCTCGATGCGCGGCTGGCCGCGCGGCTCAGGCGCCGCGTCGCCTCGGCGGTGATGGCGATCGAGATCGAGGACGGCGGCGCCGCCCACAAGGGCGGGCTTAGCAAGGGCGACATCCTGCTCGAACTGGATGGCGAGACCTTGGCCAGCGTCGATGACCTGCACCGCCTGCTGACCGCCGAGCGGGCCGGCCGCGCTTCACAGGTCGTGTTGCTCAGGACCGGCAAGCTGGAAACCGCCAGCGTCCATCCGGCGCTCGACGAATAGGTTCAGACCCAGCGGAAGCGGAACAGCGGGCCGTTCCAGGCCCCATTGTCGACATCCAGCTCAGAGACATCGGCGACCCGGTCGCAGCCTATGATCGCCTGGCGCCAGAACGGCAGCGCCGCTTGATTGCGCTGCGCTACCGCCACTTCCCAGCGGCCGGGATAGAGGCTGAAGACCTGGCGCGCGGCGGCGGTGCCAACCCCGCCGCGGCGGTATTTCCGCACGAT
Organism: Caulobacteraceae bacterium; assembly: GCA_036495705.1. GTDB lineage: Bacteria > Pseudomonadota > Alphaproteobacteria > Caulobacterales > Caulobacteraceae > Acaudatibacter. The sequence continues at coordinate 907 of DASXMK010000058.1, forward strand.
GAAGAACTCGGCCATGTTGCGGTGGATGGCGCCCAGGCCATGGCCGACGGCGTTCAGCAGGGCGAAACCGACCAGGGCGCCGTCGATCCGGAACAGCAACGGGATGCGGCTCGGTTCGCGCCAATAGGCGTCGAGCGGATAGTCGGCGAAGCGCCCGTCGTCCTGGAGTTCACCCTCCCCGGTCCCGGCCCAGAACTCCGAAAAGTCGTGGATGTAGAGCTGCATCAGATTGGCCAGGGCGGCGCGTTCCCCCGCCCGGGCGAGGCTGACTTCAACTTCGGGCATGCCCCACTCCTGTTCCTGAGCCGCGAAGCGCCATAGAACGACCGGGCATGTGAGGGACAGGGAGAAAACCCGCGATGATCAAGTTGGCGCTCGCCGGGATGATCTGGGCGGGCCTGATCGCCGGCGCGACGGCTCAGACCGCCGCCGCCGCCCCCTCGGCCGCGACCATGGCCCTGGCGCGCCAGGTGGCGGCGAGCGACGACTTCCTGGCCCTCGTCCAGATGGACGCGGGATCGAAGATCCAGGGCATCGAACACGACTTGGGCGATTTGACCCCGGCCGAGAAAGCCAAGGTCGAGGCGATTGGCCAGGCCAAGCTGGCCGAAGGGTCGGGGCGGGTGGTCGATAAGATGGCCGCGATTTACGCCGCCGTGTTCACCCCGGACGAACTGAAGACTTTGGCGGCGTTTCTCGAGACTCCCGCCGGCAAGGCCTATGCCGGGCGCCTGATCAAGGTGCTGCCCGCGCTCGGCGAGGGCATGAAGGGTTTCGACTTCAAGCGCGAGGTGCTGACTGAGACCTGCGCCGAGATCAAAAAGGGCTGTCCAGCCGCGCCCTAGCTCCGCGGATAGAGGAGGATCTGGGTGCAGCGGAACACGGCCATCAGCTTGCCGGTGGCCTCGTCGCGGGCCCGCGCGTCCCACACCTGGGTCAGGCGCCCGCCGTGCAGAAGCTCAGCCTCGAACGTCACTGCCCCCTCGCGCACCGTGCCCAGGAAGTTGGACTTCACCTCGGCGGTGGTGAAGCCATCGGCGTCCTCCGGCCAGGCGCTCGAGACGCCATAGGCGCACAGGATGTCGAGGCAGGAGAGCAGAGCGCCGGCCAGCAGATAGCCTGTGTGGGCCACCAGGTCGGGCCTCACCTCCAGGCGGCCGGTCAGCCGACCGGGCTCGACGGAAGTCACAACCAGCCCGATATGTCCCGGGAGCTTGCCCTCAGAGGCGCGATTGAGGTCCGGGGCGGAGGTGTGGTTGGTGGTCTTGGGCAGGAGCCTACCGCCCCAGATTGTCCGTCCGGCCGATGAAGGCCGCGACATTGTCGTGCAGCTCCTTCAGCGACGATTCGTGGGCATAGACCATGTGGCCGGACTGATAATAGCGGTACTCGATGTTGCCCTGCAGCTTGGCCGGGATCTGCAGATGGTGGTCCTCGTACCAGCCCTCGAAATAGGGCGTGGCCAGGTCGAAGTAGCCGCCGTTGACCATGATCTTCAGGTCCGGATCGTACTTCATCGCCGACGCCAGGTCGGGCATGACGTTGAGAATGCCGCGCAGGGGGAACGGCGCGCCGGGCGGCTGGTGGTCGAACGTCCAGTACTTGCCGACCCGGATCTCCGGTTTGTAGGTCTTGCCCTCGCCGTAGCCGAGGTCCTTGCGCACATAGTTGTTGAAGGCCGAGACATAGGCCGAGCTGATCGCCGCCGACTGCGGATCGTAGTCGGACTCCTTGCTGAGCGGGTCCATGTCGGGGCCGGAAAAGCGCGTATCGAGCCGGCCGGTGGTGAGCTCGTCATTGTCCTGAAGCATCTTCTCGAACATGCCGCCGTTCACGCGCAACTGCGCCTTGAGGACATAGTCAACGGGCAGGCCGGTGTATTTGGCGTACTGCTCAGCGATCTGGCGCTTGCGGGCGGGATCGATGAGATCGCCGGCCTGAAGGGCCTGGGCGTAGTCGCCGTCCGCGAAGGCCTCGACCTGTTTGATGAAGGCGTCGAAATCCGCCGGCCGGCCGCCGGGCAGGCGGTTGTGATACCAGGCTGTCGCGGCGTAGGTGGGCAAGGCGGCGACATAGGCGCCGTCCGTACCCGGATTGAATTCGGGGCCATCGGCCGAAAGATCGAAATTGAGGATCTGCGAGAGCAGGATGACGCCGTTGAAATCGACGTCGTCTTCGGTCTCCAGCTCGTTGATCAGCACCGCCGAGCGCGGCGTGCCATAGCTCTCGCCGAACAGGTATTTGGGCGAGTTCCAGCGCCCGTATTTGGACAGAAAGGCCTGGATAAACTCAGCGAAGGCGTGCGCGTCGGGATCGACGCCCCAGAAGGCCTTTTCCTTGTCCTTGCCGGCGATGCGCGAGAAGCCTGTGCCCGGCGCGTCGACGAACACCAGGTCGCTGGCGTCCAGCAGGCTGTAGGCGTTGTCCACCACCGAATACGGCGCGGCCGGCGTGTGGCTGTCGTCGGCGGTCACCACCCGGCGCGGGCCGAAAGCGCCCATGTGCAGCCAGACCGTCGATGAGCCCGGGCCGCCGTTGTAGAGGAAGGTGATCGGCCGGTCGCGCGAGGGAGCGCCGTTCTTGAAATAGGCGACATAGAACATCGACGCTTCGGCCCGCGGATTGTCGCCCGCCGCTTCCTCCTTGGCTTTGTCGCCGCTGGCCGAGGCCACGGCTTTCTGGACGGCGTCGTCCCAGCCCTTGGGATGGACCACCAGGGTCCCGGCCACAGCGCGGTAGTCGATCTTCTGGCCCTCGACAGTCACCTCACCGCCGCTGGCGACGCCCTCGGGCTCGAAGATTTCGCTCACCGGCGGCGGCGTGGAGGCTACGGGAGGCTCGGTTTTTTCGGGTTTGACCGTCTTGTCGGCGGCCAGCGCCGGCGCGGTCGCCAGGGCCGCCGCTGCGACGGCCAGCATCAGAATTTGCTTCATGAGTTTCCTTGGGTCCCTGCGCTGCTCGCGCGCTCGCGCACGGCATAGACGCGCCGCGCCCCGCCGCCTAATTACCAATTGGAAAGCAAGGAAGACCTGATGTCGCTCGCCCGCGAAGCCGCAGGAGCCGCCGACCCCTTCGCCCGCCTGGACGCCACGGCCCAGGCCGAACTGGTCCGCACCGGCCAGGTGAGCCCCGCTGAGCTGGTCGAGGCGG
>DASXMK010000059.1:0-7889 GCA_036495705.1 Caulobacteraceae bacterium
GCGTGATCCGCCATTTCTGGTCGCAGGAGATGATCGCGAGCGACCCTGGCCAGGGTCGCTCGCGATCATCTCCTGCGACCAGAAATGGCGGATCACGCCGTCCCGGCGTGTGAAAACGGCGGGCCCTCCACTATCCAATCCGCCGTCCGGGCTCGCGGCATAGTCTCGCGTGAAGGCGTCGGTGCGAGCGCTCGCGAGCCTGAGGTTCTTCCAGCCCCGTTCCCGCTTTACCGCCGCCAGCCGCTCCAGCGGCGAGCGCGCGATCACCACGAGCAACGCGCTTTGGGCGATGTCGTCGGCATTGCCGTCCCAGGCGTCCAACAGGTTCGTGCACATCGGGCACGGTTTCTTCCGCTCGGGGCCGAACATATAGTTGTAGACCACCAGGGTCGGTTTATCGCCGAACAGGCCGGCTAGGTCGCTGGGGCCGTCCTCGGTTTCGAACCGATAGTCGCCGGTGACCAAGCCGCCCGGCGGCAGCGCCCGACGCAGGGCGGCGACCCGCTCGATATGCCGGCGCAACTCGAACTCCTCGGCCAGCAACGCCTGTCGCGCCGAGCGGTAGGCGGCGCTCTCGTTCGGCATGCGGATGGGATTGTCGCGCGCCAGCTGATCGGGGGGGATCAGGGTCTCGGTCTTCGTGTCCATGAAGGGTCTCCGGCAATGCCCAAGGACGATTCGATCACAGCCAAACCGACGTTTCTCGTGAATTCTGTTTGCAACAGCGGTCGGGATTGCAGCAGCGGCCCTGGGGAGAGGCGACAAGCGCGACATTGCGAAAAGCCGCGCTCCGGGTGGATATGGGCCCGATGAGCCCGCAGCGAATCGTGATCGGCGTCCTGGCCCTGGCCGCTGTCGTCCTGGTGGCGGTGGTCGCCATCGCCCCGGCGCTGAAGCCCACCCCGCTCCTTTCCGGCTACATCGAAGGCGAGCCGCTGTACCTGGCGGCGCCCGTCTCCGGTCAGCTCTTCGCCGTCGATGTTGTCCGCGGCCAGAGGGTGGGCGCCGGCGCGCCGCTGTTCGTTATCGACACCCGCAGTCTGACCGCGGTCAGACAGCAGGCGAACGGTCAGGTGCGCCAGGCCGCCTCGTCGGTGGCCGCCGCCCGCGCCAGCCATTCCCAGCTCGCCGCCCAGGTCGCGGTCGCCCGCGCCAACGCCGCCGAGGCCGATCGCGAGGCGGTCCGCTCGCGGCGCACCCTCGCCGCCGGGACCATCTCCAGACAGGATATGGAGAAGGCGCAGACCGCGGCCCAGGCGGCCCACGCCACCCTGGCGGCGGCCGAGCGTCAGGCCAGGGCCGGCGAGGCCCAGATCGCCGCCGCCGGCGGCCAACTCGGCCAGGCCGAGGGGGTGCGGACCGATGCGCTGGCGCGCCTCACCCAGGCCGCGCCCACCGCGCCCGCGCCCTCGCGGGTGGAGGACGTGTTCTTCCAGGTCGGCGAGTGGGCCGGCGCCAACCAGCCCATCGTTTCCCTGTTGCCGGACGATCGGGTGCGGCTGCGTTTCTTCGTGCCCGAGCGGCAGGTCGCCCGTTACCGGGTGGGTGAGACCGTGCGCTTCCAGTGCGACGGGTGCGCCAGGGGCCTGACGGCCAGGATCAACTATGTGAGCCCGCGGCCCGAGTTCACCCCGCCGGTGATCTACAGCCTGCAGTCGCGCGACAGGCTGGTGTTCCTGGTGGAGGCCATGCCGGCCAATCCTCGCGGACTGACCCCGGGCCTGCCGGCGGACGTGATCCCCCTCGGCCCATGAGCGCGAGCGACACCGCTAGCAGTACTGGCGGCTCGGCCGGGCCGGCGATCGACGTCTCCGGCCTCTGTAAGCGGTTCGGCGGCAAGACCGCGGTCAGCGATGTCGCCCTGCGCCTGGAGGCGGGGCGGATATGCGGCTTCCTGGGCCCCAACGGCTCGGGCAAGACCACCACCCTGCGAATGCTCTGCGGCCTCCTGACGCCCGACGCCGGCCAGGGCCGCTGCCTCGGCTTCGACATCCGCACCCAGGCTGACGAGATCAAGCGCCGCACCGGCTACATGACCCAGAGTTTCTCGCTCTACCAGGACCTGACCATCGAGGAGAACCTGGCCTTCATAGCCCGCGTCTACGGCCTCGATCGTCGGCGCGAGCGCGTGGAGGCGTCGATCGCCGACCTGGGCCTCGTGGAGCGCCGCGGCCAGCTCGCCGGGGCCCTCTCGGGAGGCTGGAAGCAGCGTCTGGCCCTGGCCGGCGCCATCCTGCACGAGCCGCGCCTGCTGTTGCTCGACGAACCGACGGCAGGGGTCGATCCGCGCGCCCGCCGCAGCTTCTGGAACCAGATCCATCGCCTGGCCGGCCAGGGCCTGACTGTCCTGGTGTCCACGCACTACATGGACGAGGCCGAGCGCTGCGACGAGATCGCCTACATCCTGGAGGGCCGCCTGCTGGCCCGCGGATCGGTGCAAGCGGTCGTGGCCGGGGCCCACATTGTCACCTTTGTTGGCGAGGGCGAGGGGCTGGACGATCTCGCCGACGAGATCGCCGCCCGGCCGGGCGTGGAGTCGACCGCCCCGTTCGGGCCGGCCCTGCACGTGGCCGGGCCTGACCGCGCGGCCCTGGAGGCGGCCATCGCGCCTTATCGCCGACCGCCCTGGTCCTGGCGCGAGGCGGCGCCGACCATGGAGGACGTGTTCATCCATTTGATGAACCAGGCTGGGGCGGGAAGCGCGTGAGCTTCTTCTCCCTGCAACGCGTGACTGCGGTGATGATCAAGGAGTTCACCCAGCTGGTCCGCGACCGGCTGACCTACGCCATGATCCTGGTCATCCCGTTGGGCCAGCTGCTGCTGTTCGGCTACGCCATCAACGACCAGCCTCGCCACCTTCCGACCGCGGTGCTGGCGCAGGAAGACACGGTCTTCGCCCGCTCGGTGCTGGCGGCCCTGCGCAACAGCAGCTACTTCGACCTGACGGCCACGGCCCGCACCCCGGCCGAGCTCGACGACATGCTCCGTCGCGGAACGGTGCAGTTCGCCATCACCATTCCGGGCGACTTCACCCGTCGGGTGATCCGGGGCGATGACCCGCAGATCCTGGTCGAGGCCGACGCCAGCAATCCGGCGGCCACGGGCCCGGCGACGGCGGCGCTCGCCGGCCTGCCGGCCCAGGCCCTGGAACGGGACCTCACCGGCCTGGCGGCGGTCCGCGGCCAGATCACGGCGCCATTCCAGGTGGTGGTCCACAACCTCTACAATCCCGACAGCATCACCGCCTACAACGTCGTCCCGGGGCTGCTGGGCGTGATCCTCTCCCTGACCTTGGTGATGATGACGGCGCTCGGCGTCACCCGCGAGCGCGAGCGCGGCACTATGGAGTTCCTGCTCTCCACCCCGGTCGAGCCGCTGGAGGTGATGGTCGGCAAACTGGCGCCCTATGTCATGGTGGGCGCGCTTCAGACCCTGACCGTCCTGGTGCTCGCCCGCCTGTTGTTCAACGTGCCAATGCAGGGCGGCTGGATCGGCCTCGGGGCGGGTATCCTGCTGTTCATCGTCGGCAGCCTGGCGCTCGGCTTCCTGATCTCGACGCTGGCGCGCAATCAGCTGCAGGCGATGCAGATGGGCATGTTCTACTTCCTGCCGACGATCCTGCTGTCGGGTTTCGTCTTCCCGTTCCGGGGCATGCCGTCCTGGGCTCGGGCGATTGGGATTTGCCTGCCGGTGACCCATTTCCTGAGGATCGTGCGCGGCGCCCTGCTCAAGGGTCAGGGCCTGGCCGACGCCTGGCCGAGCCTCCTCGCCCTGGCCGCGTTCGTGTGCGCCGTCACCGCCCTGGCGGTCGCCCGCTACCAGCGGACGCTGGACTGAACGGAGGGTTGATCGCGACGACCAGGATGTCGGCCGGTCCTGTCCGCTCCGCCCGCGTGACGCGAAATCCCGCCCGGCCGACCATCTCGCCGGCCAGATGGGTGTCGAAGACGTGGTGGTGCAGGCACCGGTTCTCTCGCCACCGCAGCGTCCGGGCCTCGAAAGCCTCGAAGTCGCCGCCGTCGACATCGCGGCTGATGTCATGCAGCGCCAACACCTCTTCCACATGGGTGGCGTCGGACTCGTCGACCTCGCCCTCGTAATCCGCGACCAGATGCTCGATCGTGACCACCGGCCGGCGGTGGTCGAACGTCCCGTCCTTGTGCGGCGCCACCAGGATCAGCGCCCCGCCCGGCTTCAGGATTCGCCGCCATTCAATGAGGGCCCTGAGCGGATTGGCGCAGTGTTCGATCATGTGAGACGACAGCACGAAGTCGTAACTGTCGGCGGCGATGAAGCTAAGATCGGTGGCCTCGCCGACGAATTGTTGTCCCGGCGCCCGGCGGGGATTGAACCGGAACGTGCGGCCCTCGGCGATCTCGCCCTCCCACAAGGTGACAGGCGCGAAATTGCAGTTGTCGATGCGCGCGGCGGCCAGATAGGCCGGGAAGGGCCCCAATCGGCGAAAGGCGGCGCTCGGACCGCCGATCTCCAGGCCGGTCTTGCCGTCGATCAGCGCCAGCGCCCCGAGGCGTCGCAACTCCGACCGGGGCAGAACCGCGCGCCCGGCGCGCAAGGCGACACTCAGCACGCCGTCGTCGCGCAACGCCAAAAGGATGTTCGAAAGCTTCACGTGCCGCCCCGCATAATCGGTGGCCAGAGCCTATCGCGACGTCTTGACGTGAAATAGCCTCGGGGATCGGGGGGATTCTGACAATGCGCGCTGCCAGCTTGAACATCGTCGCCGCGGTCGGTTTGGCGATCGGCGGAGCCTTCGGCCTGGCCGGCACTTTCGTCGGCGGCGCCGAACTTCGCGAGACGCTATGGACGATCGACGGGGTGGCCATCGTGGTGGCCGCCGCCTTGCTGACGATGAAGTATTTTCGGCAAGGAGACGACTGGGTCGCAGCTGGATTCCTGACCTTCGCCGTCGCCGAGGGCCTGCTCCTGGCGGGAAACGCAGCCGGGCTTAAAGCCAGCGTCCCATCCTACGCCGGTGGGATCGCACTCTGGTCGGCCGCCCTCATCATGATCAGTGCTCCAAGGACTTTTGGTCTGTGGATGCGTCTGACGGCGCTCGCGGCGGCGGTGCTGTTTGCGGTGACGACGTTGCAGATTCTCTGGGGCGCTCCGTTGCTGCCCACGTCGGCGCCCCTGCCGGCTCTGGGTTATCCGTTCCTGGTTCTCACTTTTGTCGGGTGGATCTGGACTCTTCTAAGACCTATTCGAAGTATGCGAGAGGGCGCCCAGCATTAGTTGGCGGGTGTTGACTTCGTATTACACTTGTACTCCATACGGAGTACAAGCGTAATACGAGGAGCCACCGATGCCATCGTCCGTCCCGCACCCGCCCCTGCACCCGATCACGCCACTCAACGTATTCGAATGGTCGGGGCCCTTGCAGAAGCTCGTCGTGATCGCCCTGTGCATCGCTGTCGCGGCGGCGATCGTCGTGCTCGCCGTAAAGCTTTCCGGTGGGCGGCGCCTGGCGGGTGGGTCCACGTTCCTGTCAGGACTTCGGCTTGGCGGGCCGATTATCGGCGCCCTGGGGGCCTGTGCTTCGCTGTTGAGTATGACACTGGGATACGCCAGCGTTTCCGGCGACCTGCCGCTCAAGGTTCTCGCCCCGGGATTCGCCGAGGCCTTCCTACAGGTCGGCCTTGGCCTTCTTGCCGGCGCTGTCGCGGTCTTCGCCCATTGGGCCGTGGAGTCGCGCATCGACCGACAGGTGCTGGGCGTCTGACAGGTGTCGCCTCGCGTTCACGTCACCGAGGCGGAGAGCGAAGTGCTCGCGGCCCTGTGGCGGCAAGGTCCGCTGACCCCGGCCCGCCTGGTCGAGGCGGTGAAGGCCCGGAGGGACTGGGGCGAGGCTACGATCAAGACCTTGCTCGGCAGGCTGATGCGGAAGAAGGCGATCCGCTCGGAACGGGACGACGGCCGTCTGCTCTACCATCCCCTGGTGACGCGCGAGATGTATGTCATGGCCGAGATCCAGGCGCTGGCTGACCGCCTGTTCGCAGGCGATCCACGCCAACTGGCGGATTTCATCGTCGCCAAGCGGTGATCGCGCCAAACTATCAGGCGACCGCCTTGTTCAGCAGGATGACCAGCTGGGTGACCAGATTGTCCCGCAGGCCGAAATAGTAGGTCAGGATCACCGGATCCGGGAGCTTGGACTTGTCGAACGTGCCGTCGACCTTGCAGCGGACAACGACATCGCCGTGGTGCTCATAGGCGACCTGCGGGTCCAGGGTGACGTGGTCGCCGAAGATCTCCTTGTCGGCCCAGGCGCGGATGGCGGCGTGGCCGAGAAACTCGCGGTGGGCGTCGTTCACCAGGGCGTCCGGCGCGAAGGTGGCCATGAACAGCTCCGGATCGGGGATGTTGTGGGCCGCGATGTGGTCGGCGACGACGCGCGGCAGGGCGTGGGTGATGTCCTTCATGATGAGGGTCCTTTCTGGTCGCGAGCCCGGTGCGGGTTCGACGCCCAAAACCTATCAATTCCAGACGAGAGGCAGTATCCAGCCCATCGGAATAGAATCTATTCCCTCTCAGGAATGGAAACCCCTCGGATGGATCGTCTGGACGCGATTGGGCTGTTCATTCGGGTGGTCGACAGCGGCAGTTTCTCCGCCGTCGCCCGCACGCTCGGCGTCGGCCAGCCCGCGGTCAGCAAGCAGATCGCAGCGCTCGAGGCCCATCTCGGCGCCCAGCTGCTGCGGCGGACCTCGCGCAGCCTGACCCTCACCGAGGCGGGCCGTGATTTCTACGAATCCGCCGTGCGCATCGTCGGCGATGTCGAAGCCGCCGAGTCCCGCGTCGGGCGCGGCCGGATCGCGCCCTCTGGCCTGGTGCGGGCCACCATGGCCCCGGTCTTCGGCCGGCTTTATGTCGTGCCTCGCCTCGCCCAGTTCTTCGCCCGCTATCCCGCGGTGGCCGTCGAGCTGGTGGTCGCCGACAGCCTGATCAACCTGATCGAGGAAGGCCTCGATGTCGGCGTCCACAATGGCGAGCTGTCCGATTCCACTCTCATCGCGCGAAAGATCGCCCAGACGCCCGTCGTCACCGTCGCCACCCCCGCCTATCTGGCGGCGCATGGCGAGCCTGCGACGCCGGCCGATCTCGAAGGCCACGCCTGCGTGATCTACGCCCCGCAGGGCGCGCCGCGCGTCTGGGGTTTCGACGGCAGGTTTGGCCCGATCGCCTTTCAGCCCCGGGGCGCCTTCCGCACCAACGACGCCGAACAGATCCGGGCCGCTGTCCTGGCTGATCTCGGTCTCGCGCACGCGCCAGGCTGGCTGTTCGCCGCCGAGATCGCCTCGGGGGCCGTGCGGCCGGTGCTGACGGATTTCGAGCCTGCCCAGTTGCCGATCAGCGCGGTTCGGCCCGGCGGCCGGTTCCTGGCCAGCAAGGTCAGGGTGTTCATCGATTTCCTGGCCGAGGTGTTCGCCGAAGAGCCGAGCCTCGCCCTTTAAGTCCGCCGCCGGATTTCAATGGCGCGAAGCGTTCAGGCCAGGTCTGGCCCGCCGCCGCCATTCAGATTGCCGAAGTGCAGGGCGTGGACCAGGCCGAGCAGGAACATGCCGAGCGCGAGCGAAGCTGCCTGCGCCGCGTTCCCCAAATCGAAGCGCCCTATCTTGCATACGAGCAGGTAGGCGATAACCAGGTTGCCGAAGCCCCAGAGCATGTTCACGAGCGCGGAAGACAACCCCTTGCCGGGCGGCTTGGCGAACGGGCTGGGGAATTTCCGCCCCATCGCCCCGCTGACCACGTGCGGGACCGCGTTCATCAGGAACGCGCCGCCGACGAAGTAGGACAGAAGGTGCAGGGGGTGCATCTCGCGCGCGCCTTCAGCAGGGCGAGTCCACGTGCAACGTCGGCCTCGCCCTAAG
>DASXMK010000060.1:0-2328 GCA_036495705.1 Caulobacteraceae bacterium
TCAGCGTCACGTCCACAGCCAGGTCGGCGACCTCCGCGACCGCTCCCACTCGCGAAGATCGGCGTCGAATTCGGGCTCGGTTTGGGCTAGGCCGGATCGAATGTCGGTCCGGACGGGCAAGCGAGGGAAGCGGGGCGCGCAAAAGGCGCGCGATCGGCTTGGCCGCGCCTCGCCGGCCGCCCCGGACGAAAGGTCAGCTGGCGTCCCAGCCCTGTTCGCCGCCGCCGCTCAGCGCCATCAATCGGGTCGACTCGTCGAGGCCGAGGCTCTCTACCGCCAGGCCCTTGAACTCGATCCCGGCCATGCCGAAGGCCTGCACAACCTTGGCGTTCTCGCTCATCAGACCGGCCGATACGATATGGCGGCAGACCTCATCGGCAGAGCCATCACCCTCAACAACCGGATTGCGCTTTTCCACCAGAGCCTCGCCAACACGCTCAGGATCCAAGGCAAGCTGGACGAATGCGTCTCATCGTGCGAGCGCGCCATCGCGCTCAAGCCTGACTATTTCCACGCGCATTACAACCTTGCCTTTGCGCTCAGCGGCCTTGGTAGGCTTGGCGACGCCGTGGCGCGCTTTCGGCGCGCCACCGCGCTCGAACCGGACTTCGCCGACGCGCACCATAACCTCGCGCTCGCCCTCAAGGACGCCGGCGAGGTTGGCGACGCGGCTGCCTCGTTCCGCCGCGCCATTGCGCTCAAACCGGACCTGGCCGAGGCGCACTGCTACCTCGGCGCCATCCTCATGAAACAGGACGAACTCGATCAAGCGGCCACGTGTTTTCGGCGCGCGATCGAACTCAGGCCGGACCTGGCCGACGCGCACTACAATCTGGCCCTGGCCTCCGCGGCCCTGGGTACGCCGGATCAGGCTGTGGAATCCTACCGGCGCGCTATCGCCCTCAAGCCGGACTTCGCTGACGCCCACTACAATCTCGGCAATATCCTCGTGCGCCTGGGCCGCGTCGAGGAGGGTGAGGCGTGCCTGAGGCGGGCTTCCGAGTTGGAAACGGGGCGTGCTGAAATCTGGTTCAACCTCGGGGTAGCGCTGGCGATCCTCGGCGAACTGGACGCCGCGCGAGCGGCGCAGTTGCACGCGGCCGAACTCGATCCCCATGCGGAGGAGGCCATCTACGCGCTCGCGGGCCTGCAGCCGATGAACGATGGGTCGGCCGAGGCCGAGGCGGCGTTCGCGGTCGTGAGCCGGCTGGCCGATGACCTCGACCAGCTGGCGCCGGACAAGCGCCCCCCAGCGATGTTCGCCATGGCCAAGGCCCTGGAAGACCGAGGTGAATTCGACCGCGCATTCGCCTTCATGGCCCAGGCCAACGCCGTCGTCCGCGCCAGCCTCACCGTCGACATTGCCGCGGTAGAAAGGCGTTTTAACACCATCGCCAAGGCATTTGACGGCCCGCTACTGGAGCGACTGAAGGACGCGGGATCGGCCGATGAGCGGCCGATCTTCATCTTTGGCATGCCCCGCTCGGGCACCACCTTGATCGAGCAGATCCTCAGCGCCCATCCGGCGGTGAAGGGGGCTGGAGAACTCCTGAATCTGTCCGACGCGATTACGGCCCAAAGCACCCCCGGCCGCACGACCTATGAAGCCTTGGCCAAGACCCTGAACGGAGCCGACTGCCGCTTCATAGCCCAGACCTACCTGGACAGCCTGCCGCCGGCCTTGCGTGGCCAGGTGCGGATCACCGACAAGGGCATGGCCAACTTCGAACACCTCGGCCTGATCCACTTGTGCCTGCCGAACGCGCGGATCATCCACTGCCGCCGAGACCCGCGCGATGTGTGTCTGTCGTGTTACAGCCGCCGCTTCAATAACGGTCAGGGATATGCCTACAACCTCGTCGAGCTGGGCCGTTATTGGCGCGCCCGCGACCGGCTGATGTCCCACTGGCGCGCTGTGCTCCCGCCCGGACGCGTGTTGGAGGTCTCGTATGAGGCGGTGGTCGAGGATCCTGAGGCGTGGTCGCGGCGCCTGATCGCCCACTGCGGGCTTGAATGGGACGACGCCTGTTTGCGTTTCCACGAGTCGAGACGCCCGGTTAACACCGCCAGCCTGGCCCAGGTGCGACGGCCGATTTACGCCAGCTCAGTGGGACGTTGGCGCCGGTTCGCTCGCCACCTCGGACCGCTCCTTCAAGCGCTCGGCGAGCCGTGGGCGGATGAAGGGTATGCGATTGTAGGCTGAGCGCCGGCCCAAGGGTCATTCTCATCTGTCGGGCGGCGCCGATCGGCGAGGGGGTCACGCTCGACTGCGACGGGTAGGGCGCGAGCCCCCTCCACCCCTTCGGGGTCCCCCTCCCCCAGAGGGGG
>DASXMK010000061.1:0-2279 GCA_036495705.1 Caulobacteraceae bacterium
GTCATTTTTCCTGTTCGCCGCCGGGGCCATCTTTCCCGTAGCGCCGTTCTTTCTGCTGTCGGGCCAGACGGCCCTCGTGGCCAGCCTGGCCCTCAGTGGCGCGGCCCTGGTGGCGATCGGCGCCGGAACGTCCTTGTTCACCGGGCGCGGCGTGGCCTTCTCGGCCGGCCGGCAGTTGCTGGTCGGCTACGCGGCCGCCGCCGTCACCTTCGCTATCGGCCGCCTGGCCGGAGTTGCGCTCGGCTGAGCCTGACCGGCCGGACGATCAGTATTTCGGCGCCCGATCCATGATCGCCATGAGCACCTTGGCCTGCTGCGCCAGTTCGTCGGCCATGCGCGAGCACAGTTCGCGAATTCCAATCGGATAGGCGTCACCGCCTTCGGCGATTTCGCCCATGCGCAGGGCCATGCCCTCCATGTCGCGGGCCAGGATCTCAACCTGTTCCTGGGCCAGGGCGTGGGTTTCGCGCTGCAGGCGGCGCACACGCTCGGCGCCGGTCTCGACCACCCGGCCGAGCTCGCGGACGTTGCCGCCCGCCCCGGGTTCAGTCCCGGGCTCGGCGGCGGACGCCAGCGTATGATCGGGTTCAGCCATGATCGAGCCTCCGACTCTGAGGGTACATCCGAACCTGGCCGAGCGGTGGCCGAGAGTCCCACCCTGCGCGAAAATTATGGCAATGTTGCGCGCGCGATACGCTGCGCCGCGGTTCCGCGCCCAATGTGCACGCCGTTCACATTGCAATCGGGCCGGCCGGCACATAACTGACCACGCGCCTCTGAATAAGGACCCGCCATGACCGCCGCCTATATCGTCGCCGCCATCCGCACCGCCGGAGGCCGCAAAGGCGGCCGGCTGGCCGGCTGGCACCCTGCCGACCTGGCCGGCCAGGTGCTCGACAACCTGATCGAGCGCACCGGGGCTGATCCGGCCCTGGTGGAGGATGTGGTCATGGGCTGCGTCTCCCAGGTCGGGGAACAGAGTTTGAACGTCGCCCGCGGGGCCATTCTCGCCTCCAAGCTGCCCGAGAGCGTGCCCGGCACCAGTGTCGACCGGCAGTGCGGCTCCTCCCAGCAGGCCCTGCAGTTCGCCGCCCAGGCGATCATGAGCGGAACCCAGGACATCGTTATCGCCGCCGGAGTCGAGAGCATGACCCGCGTGCCCATGGGCCTGTCCGCCGCGCTGCCGGCCCAGAACGGCTATGGCAACCCCATGAGCCCGGCGCAGCAGAAGCGCTACCCGAACATCCAGTTCAGCCAGTTCATGGGCGCGGAGATGATGGCCGAGAAATACGGCCTGACCAAGGATGATCTCGACCAGTTCGGCTACCAGAGCCACCAGAAAGCCATCGCGGCCACCCAGAGCGGGGCGTTCAGAGATGAGATCCTGCCGATCGCGATCAAGGACACCGAGGGCGCCGATGCTATCCACGCCGCCGACGAGGGCATTCGCTATGACGTCAGCCTCGAGGGCATGCGCGGGGTGAAGCTGCTGCGCGAAGGCGGGCGCATCACCGCCGCCACCTCCAGCCAGATCTGCGATGGCGCCTCGGGCGTCATGGTGGCCTCCGAGGCCGGCCTTCGGCAGCTCGGGGTCGACCCCCTGGCCCGCATCCATCACCTGACCGTGATCGGCGGCGACCCGGTGATCATGCTCGAAACGCCGCTCCCGGCCACTTTGCTGGCGCTGAAAAAAGCCGGCATGTCGATCGACGACATCGACCTCTATGAGGTCAACGAGGCCTTCGCCTCGGTGCCGGTGGCGTGGCTGCAGAAGACCGGGGCCGATCCCGACAAGCTCAACGTCAACGGCGGGGCCATCGCCCTGGGCCATCCCCTGGGCGCCTCCGGAACTAAGCTGATGACCACCCTGGTCCATGCCCTGAGGGCGCGCGGCAAGAAATGGGGCTTGCAGACCATGTGCGAAGGCGGCGGGCTCGCCAATGTCACCATTATCGAGGCGCTTTAGGGAAAATCCGGCTTAGCCGTGGCCCAGGCCGAGCCACAGGAGCACGGGGACGATAACCGCCACGATGGCCTCGCCGGCGATCAATCCCGAGGCCAGCGGAATGAGGTAGTTTCCCGCCGAGCGAGGACTGGCGCGCTGCCAGATCAGGCCGCCCACG
Source organism: Caulobacteraceae bacterium (assembly GCA_036495705.1). Classification (GTDB taxonomy): domain Bacteria; phylum Pseudomonadota; class Alphaproteobacteria; order Caulobacterales; family Caulobacteraceae; genus Acaudatibacter. Next base: position 2,124 of record DASXMK010000061.1, read on the forward strand.
GCGCCGGCGAACATCGAGGCCATGGACGAAAAGGGCAGCAGCACGCCAAGGCTCAGTCCGGTCGGCGATGGCGTCCAGCGCTTGAGGCGCGGATGGGTCTCCATCACCGCGAACACGATCCCCAGGATCGCCGCGGCCAGCATCGCCCACAGGGCC
>DASXMK010000062.1:0-3548 GCA_036495705.1 Caulobacteraceae bacterium
GTCGATTTCGAACGCGAGGCTCATGCGGCGCCTCGCCAGGCGAAGGCCGGCTCGCGGGCCCCGACGGCGTCGCGAAAAGCGAACGCCGGCTCACGGGAATCCGCGGCGCGCTGATAGACATGGCGGTAGCGGGCGGCGGCGGCGGTCCACTGCTCCGGCGTTGTCCCGTCGGCCGGCTCGAAGGCGTCGAAGCCGCAGCGGATCATGAAGCGCGCCTGCTCGAGCAGCACATCGCCGACAGCGCGCAACTCGCCGGTGAAACCGAAGCGCTCGCGCAGGATGCGGGCGCCGCTGTAGGCCCGGCCATCCTTGAACTTCGGAAACTCCAGGGCCACCACGGCGATGGCCGGCAGGTCATAGGCCAGGCTCTCCACCGGCTCGTCGGCCGCGACCCTAACGCCGACGGCGCGGCCCTCGCCGATCAGGCGCTCGCCCTCGGCGTGGAAGCGGGCGAGCGAGACGATCACATCGCCCGCCGGGGCCGGCTCGTCGTCGGCCAGCAGGGTGAAGGCATCCTCGGCGGCGACCGCGCGCTCGCCCCGCCAGCTAATCAGCTTGGGCATAGACAGCCTCCTTGAAGGGGGTAAGGCCGGCGCGGCGGACGGTGTCGAGGAAGCGCTCGCCTTCCCGCCGCTGCGCGAAATAGGCCTGGACCATCTGGTCGATCGCCGGGGCGACTTTGTCGGCCGGCAGGGCTGGGCCCAGGATCTGGCCGACGCTGGCGTCGTCCTCGGCCGAGCCGCCGACCTGGAGCTGATAATATTCCTCGCCCTTCTTATCGACGCCGAGGATGCCGATGTGGCCAACGTGATGGTGGCCGCAGGCGTTGATGCAGCCACTGATCTTGATGTCGAGCTCGCCGACCTTTTCGGCCATGTCAGGATCGGCGAACCGCAAGGCGATCTGCTGGGCGATGGGGATGGCGCGAGCGTTGGCCAGGGCGCAGTAGTCGAGGCCCGGGCAGGCGATGATGTCGGTGACGAGGCCAATGTTGGCGCTCGCCAGACCCGCGGCGGCCAGGGCCGCGTGCACGGCCGGAACGTCGCCCAACTTCACATGCGGCAGCAGCAGGTTCTGCTCGTAGGTGACGCGGACTTCGTTCAGGGAGTAGCGCTCGGCCAGATCGGCTACGACCTCCATCTGTTCGGAACTGGCGTCGCCGGGGGTCTCGCCCGGGGTCTTCAGCGAGATATTGACGAGGGCGTAGCCGGGGACTTTGTGAGCCACGACATTGCGCCGGGCGAAGCGAGCGAACTCGGGATCGGCGGCTTTGGCGGCTTCAAACGCCGGCGAGCGGGCCGGCAGGGATTCAAAGCTGGCGCAGGCGAACAGGCCGCGGATACGGGCAAGCTCCGTGTCCGGAAGATCGATCGGGGCCTTGTCGGTCTTGGCCCATTCGTCCTCGACCTGGCGGGCGAATTCCTCGGCGCCGAGGCTGGCCACCAGGACCTTGATCCGGGCCTTCCACAGATTGTCGCGCCGGCCGTAGCGGTTGTAGACGCGCAGGATCGCCTGCAGATAGCTCAGCAGATGGCGCGCCGGCAGGTCGGGGCGGATCACCGGGCCGAGATAGGGCGTGCGGCCGAGGCCCCCGCCGACGCGGACCTCGAACGACAGGGCCCCGGCGCCGTCGCGCTGGAGTCTCAGACCAATGTCGTAGATGCGGATCGCCGCCCGGTCGACCGGAGCCCCGGTGACGGCGATCTTGAACTTGCGCGGCAGGAACGAGAACTCAGGGTGGAAGGTCGACCACTGGCGGATGACTTCGGCCCAGATGCGCGGATCGTCGACCTCGTCGGCGGTGGCCCCGGCGTGCGGATCGGCGGTCAGATTGCGGATGCAATTGCCGCTGGTCTGGATGGCGTGCAGGCCGACCTTGGCCAGTTCGTCCAGGATGTCCGCAGCGTCCTTCAGCTTGATCCAGTGCAGCTGCAGGTTGGTGCGGGTGGTGAAGTGGCCATAGCCGCGGTCGTAGATCCGGGCGACGTTGGCCAGGGTGCGCAGCTGGTCGCTGTTGAGCGTCCCATAGGGACTGGCGATGCGCAGCATATAGGGGTGCAGCTGCAGATAGAGGCCGTTCATCAGCCGCACCGGCTTGAACTGCTCCTCGGTGATCTCGCCGGCCAGGCGCCGCGCGCACTGGGCGCGGAACTCGGCCGTGCGGTCGGCGAGCATGGCCTGGTCGATGTCGTCGTAGAGATACATCTTACTTGCGCTTGATGAGGTTGACGCGGCCGGTGGAGCGGGCGGCGCCATGGGCGTGGACCAGGCGCTCGATGTCGTCGCCGCCGGCGGCCTGTTTGCCATGGTCGGGCTTGTTGGTCGGCCCCAGCGCCCGCAAGCGCTCGCGGTAGGAGAGCGGCGCCGGTCCGCCGTCGGCGTCGATGATGTCGATCAGATAGGGTTCGACCAGCAGGCGGATCTCGGACTTGGCCCGGGCCTCGGCGGCCTGTGCGGTGTCATCGTCGGCGAAGATTTCGGCGTCGACGAAGCGTTCGACCCAGGCCCCGGCGTTCCAGAACACGACCTCGCCGTCGGTCAGCCGATTGGCGGTCAGGGCTTTCATCGAACGACCCTCACCCCCTCCACCGCTTCGCGGTCCCCCTCCCCCAAAGGGGGAGGAGAGGCGCCGGCGTTCTCTCCCCCCTTTGGGGTGAGGCCCGGCCGAATGGCCGGGAGGGGGGCATCCGCCTGAGCCATCGCCATGGCTTCGCCGACGATCAGCAGGGCCGGGCCGGTCAGGGCCGCGGCCGCCGCGCCAAGGCCCACCAGGGTGGTGACGATCCGCTGCTCGTCGGCCAGGCTGGCGTTTTCGACGATCAGGGCCGGCGTCGATCCGGCCCGTCCGGCGGCCATCAGGCGCCCCGCAATCTCGGCCGCCTTGGTCAGGCCCATATAGATGACCACCGTCTGGTTGGCCCGGGCCAGCGCGCGCCAGTCGAGGTCCGAGGTCTCGCCCCCGGCCCCGTGAGCGGTGACGAAAGTGACCGCCTGGGCCGCGCCGCGGTGGGTCAGCGGGGCCAACGCCCCGGCCGAGGCGGCCAGGGCGGCGGTGATCCCGGGAATGGCCTCGCATTCGATGCCGGCGGCGCGGCAGGCCTCCAACTCCTCAGCCCCGCGCCCGAAGATGAACGGATCGCCGCCTTTGAGGCGCACGACGTTCAGGCCTTCGCGAGCGAAGGCCACCAGCAGGCGATCGATGTCGGCTTGCGAATAGGAATGGCGCGATTTGCGCTTGGCGACGCCGACACGTCGGGCGCTGGCCGGAGCGAGGTCGAGGATGGCCTCGGAGACCAGGCCATCGTGCACCACCACGTCGGCGCGGCGCAGGGCCTTCAAGGCCTTAACGGTCAGCAGGTCCGGATCGCCGGGCCCGGCCCCGACCAGGCTCACCCGCCCCGGCGCCGCGCCCGCGCGGCCGCGCAGGACCACCAGGCCGCGGCGGCGCGAAGAACGGGAGCTGGGGGGTCGAAGGGTCATCCGTCCGCCGTTGAGGAACTCTAAAAGCCCGAATATCATCGGCGAGGCGGGTCATTTTGCGTGAACCC
>DASXMK010000063.1:0-4362 GCA_036495705.1 Caulobacteraceae bacterium
CGGGGTGGAGATGGAGCTGGGTCAGAAGCCACGACGCGGCTATCGTCTGCGCGACGCCCTTGGCCCTCTGCGGGCCGACGGGCCCTACGGCTATGTGCTGATCGACTGCCCGCCGGCGCTCAACCTGCTGACCCTGAACGCCATGGCCGCGGCCGATGCGGTGCTGGTGCCTCTGCAATGCGAGTTCTTTGCCCTGGAGGGGCTGTCGAACCTGATGCACACCATAGAACTGGTGCGCGGGGCGCATAACACGGCGCTGGCCATCGAAGGCGTGGTGTTGACCATGTACGACCAGCGCAACACCCTGTCCCGGCAGGTGGCCGGCGATGTGCGGGCCTTCCTCGGAGAGATGGTCTACGAAACCATGATCCCGCGGAACGTGCGGGTCTCCGAGGCCCCGGGATTTGGCCGGCCGGTGTTGATCCACGATCTCAACTGCGCCGGCAGCCAGGCCTATCTGCGCCTGGCCAGGGAACTCATCGAGCGCGAGAAAAAGGGAGGGCGGCAAAATGGTTGAAAGCCGGCGCGGACTGGGGCGGGGACTTTCGGCCCTTCTGGAGGAAGCCCAGGCGGCCACCACCCAGGAGGCCCGCCGCGCCGCAGGCGTCCAGGAGCTTCCCATCGAACTCATGCGCCGCAACGCCGACCAGCCGCGGCGCAATTTCGACGCCGAGAGCCTGCAGGAGCTGGCGGATTCGATCCGCGAGCGCGGGGTGATCCAGCCGATCCTGGTGCGGCCGCTGGCCGATGCGCCGGGCGAATACCAGATCGTCACCGGTGAGCGCCGCTGGCGCGCCGCGCAACTGGCCGGGCTGAACCAGATTCCGGCCATGGTGCGGGAACTCGACGACCTGGAGGTGGTCGAGCTGGCGCTGATCGAGAACGTCCAGCGGGCCGATCTCAATGCGCTGGAAGAGGCCCGGGGCTATGCGGTGATGATCAAGCGTTTCAATCGCAGTCACGAGACCATCGCCGGGATCGTCGGCAAGAGCCGCAGTCACGTGGCCAACACCCTGCGCCTGATGCGGCTGCCCGAACCGGTCCAGGGGCACCTGGAAGCCGGCCGCCTGACGGCCGGGCACGCTCGCGCCTTGTTGGACATTGACGGGGCCGAGAGCCTGGCGGAGCGGATCATTCGCGCCGGCCTCAACGTGCGCCAGGCCGAGGCGCTGGCCAGACGCGCCCGCGCGACGCCCGAGTCGGGTGCGAAGCCAGGACGCAAAGCCCGGAAAAGCGCCGATACCGCCGAGCTTGAGAACAACCTTGGCGATGTCCTGGGCCTGAAGGTGGAAATACGCGGCCAGGGCGACGCCGGCGAGGTGCGCATCGCCTACCGGACCCTCGAACAGCTCGACGACCTGTGCGCCCGGCTGATGCGGCCGCCGGGTCGTCCCAAGACGTGATTATCGGAACCAGTCGGGCGAACATGATGCGTTTTGACTTAAGCCACGCGCTCGGCGCCTTTGCCGGCGTATTGGTGGTGGGTGTCGGCGGCTTCCTGCTTGGCGCAGCCCGGCCGCCGGGCGCCGCAGCGACGATCGACGTGCGGCGGATCAATGTGCGCGAGCCCGACGGCGCCTTGCGCATGGTCATATCCAGCGCCGCCGACGCCCCAGGGATCATCGTGCACGGGCGCGAGCAGCCCCATCCGGATCGCCGGGCGGCGGGCATCCTCTTCTACAATGACGAGGGCACCGAAAATGGCGGCCTGATCTTCGACGGCCGGCGTGACGGCGCGGGCGCTCGCCACAGCCACGAAAGTCTGACCTTTGATCGCTACGAGCAGGATCAGGTCATGCAGTTGCAGGCGTCGGAAGACGGCGCAACGCGACTTGCCGGACTGGCGTTCGACGATCGCCCGGAGGCGAGCCTGGACTACGCCGCCATCGAGCGCGGTCGCCGCCTCACCGGTCCCGCCCGGGCGGCCGCCTTCGCCGAGGCGCACGCGGGAGGCGCGCAGCGCGCCTTCGTTGGTCGCGCCGCAGACGGCCGCTCCGAGCTCGTATTGCGTGACGCGGCCGGAAAAGAGCGGCTGGTCCTGAGCGTCAGCCCGGATGGCGCGGCCAGGATCGCCTTCATCGACGCCGCCGGCCACGTCAGCCGCACGATCGAGGGCGCCCCATAAATCGAGGTTCGCCGCTGGGGCGGCGCTGAGACTCTATTCCCCCCGCACCGGGGGGGAAGTACCGGCGAAGCCGGGGATGGGGGGAACTCGCCCCGAACGCCCCCCTTCGTCCCTTCGGGACGCTTCCCCCCGATGCGGGGGGAAGAGAATTGCCGCTCTACAATCCCAACCGCCGGGCGCGGCCGGCGATGGTCAGGGCCAGGCGCTCGGCAATCAGCTCGTCGGGAGCGCCCGCCTGTTTGCAGGCGAGGTCGGCGGCCAGGAGTTCAGGTTGGGTCTGGTCGAGTTCGGCCAGGGTCCAGGCGCGGCATTGCCGGGTGACCTCCCGTTCGGCCTTCCAGAACACCTTGGCGGCCTTGACCGCTTCGGCCAGCGGCGCGCCGGCCGTCTGGGCGACAGCGATGCGGCGCAGCCGGCCCAGATGGCCCGTGAGCGCGCGGACAGCCGCGGCCCCGCCCTGGCCTTCGCGTCCGGCGCGCCTTAGTCCGGCCTGGGTGGCGCCCAGGCGGCCGCCGAAAGCGTCGCTGGCCGTCTCAGCCAGAGAAGCCTCGGGCTCGACCCCGAGGAAATCGCTCAGCAGGTCGGCGTCGGCGGTGACCCCGGTTCCTGGCCCCAGGAACAGGATCAGGCGCTCGATCTCCTGGCGGGCGACGCCGCGTTCATGCGGTAGGCGCGAGACGAACAGGTCGAGGGCCTCGCCAGTCAGGCCCAGACGCTCGGCGGCCAGGGCCTCGCGGGTGAAGCGCGCCACATCACCGGCCTCGTCCTCATAGCAGGGCACGACGGCACAGGCGTCGGCCTTCTCCCCGGCCCGACGTAGGGCCGAATCGCGGCCAAGATCGCCGGCTTCGACGAGCAGGAAGGCCTCGGGGTTGAGCCGGCCCTCCAGGTGGGCGGCAAGCGCTTCGGTTACAGTCCGATCGGCCTTGACGCCGCCGGACAGCCTCACCCGGATCAGCCGCCGGCCGCCGAGCATGGAAAAGGCGGCCAACTCCTCCTCGAGGCGCGCGGGCTGAGCATCGAGGTCGGCGTCGGTCAGCAAGGCGCTGTCGAACGGATCGTCCGGGCGGGCGGTGACGGCGCCGGCCAATTGGGCGGCGCGCTCGCGGGCGACACCCAGGTCCGGGCCGTAGAACAGGGCCGCGCGGAATTCCGCGCCCGGCGCCTTGAGGAATCGCTCGATCTCAGGTCGACGACGCAGGATCACCGACGCTTAGCTCTCCTCAGGGGTTCTTGGCCACATGCTGGGACATCCAGGCGGCGAGCTCGATCTCGATCTTGCGCGCCGCGTCGGAGGCGGCGCGCTGCTGGCTGTCCTGACGGGCGGCGATGCCGGCGTAGGGATCGTTGGCGGCGTCATAGCTGACCTGGCTGATGACCTTGCCGGCGTGGGCCACCTGGCCGGTGGAAAGGTCGGTCAGGGTGTAGGCGACGGTCAGGCCGACCTGATAGCGCTGGGCATAGTCATTGACGGTCAGGCCGCGGGGATCGCGCGACTGATCGACCGTGAAGGTGAGCCGCCAGGCGGGGGTGGCGTTCTTATCGCGGGCCAGGTCATCATCCAGGGCCTCGCGCAGCAGATAGGCGACCCGGCCGTCGGGCGACTCGACCTGGATGGATGCCAATCCAGAGGACAGGCCCGGGGTGGCGTAGAGCGGCGTGAAGCCGCAACCACCCAGCCCAACCGCCAGGAGAATTCCGCCGACAGCCGCAGTCCCGCGCATCACCCGGTCACCAGATTGACGATGCGATCCTTTACCACGATCAGCTTGCGCACGGTGACGCCATCGAGGCGACGGGCGATTTCCGGATCGGCCAGCACGATTTCGCGCACCGTTTCCTCCGACGCCCCGGCGGGGGCCCGCACCTCGCCGCGACGTTTGCCGTCGATCTGCACCGGCAGGACGCGCTCTTCGTCGGCGACCAGATCCGGATCGTAGGCCGGCCACGGCGCGGCGGCCACCAGTCCGGGTTCGCCGAGCCGGCGCCAGCCCTCCTCGGCCAGGTGCGGCGCGAAGGGGGCGATGAGCCCGGCCAGCGCCCGCAAGGCCTCGGCGCGCGCTTCGATCAGGTCGTTCCCGCCGTCCAGCCCCGCCGAGCGGAGAACGCCGACGAACTCATAGACGCGGGCGATGGCGCTGTTGAAGCGGAAGCCCTCCATGGCCTCGGTGACCGCCTTGATGGTGAGGTGCGTGGCCCGATGTAGAACCAGCGCGCTGTTCTCCTCCCCCTTAGGG